>CALCGM010000139.1 GCA_937900985.1 uncultured Planctomycetaceae bacterium
CTGGGCCGCTTGGCTGCGGCGGGACGGCGGCTCACGTGCCGGGCAGCACCACCCCCATGGCGTGCAGCTGCCGCTCAGCCTGCGCGGCCCAGCCCCGGTTGGCCGCAGGGCTTGCAGGGCTGGGATGGAGGATCGTGCCGATCGGTGGAGCGGTACTGCCGAGTGCGGCTTCCGCCCGGCCGGCGGCAAAGGCTCCCACGCCGATCACCCGCCTCGGCCGGCAGCATCGCACCAGCCGCCGCAGCGCCTCATCACACACAGCAAACAGCGGATCCCGCTCGCTGGCGGGCAGCTTGTCGGGCGTGCGGTTGCGGCCGCTCTCCTCCATAAACACCAGCGGGCAGTAGTTGGTCACAAAGAACTGCCTGGCAAACCGCTCGGCTGTGCCAAACCGCTCCTGTGCCCATCCCCACAGCCGCCGACCGCTGACCTCGCTGCGCGTGCAGGCGAAGCCCTGAATCGGCCGCTTGGGATGCAGCACATCGGGCTGCCCCACCGCCTCGTTGATCCCGAGAAACTCCCGCACGAACCCCACCTCGCCAAACGGCACGCCCGTCTGGGCCATGCCCCAGGGGCCGGGATTCATGCCCACCAGCAGGCATTCCACACCGTCGCGGACCTGCTGCCGCAGATAGGCCTCGTGCGACCGCCGGGCATAGACGAGCGGGTTGTAGACGCAGGCCGTTGGCGGAGCGAAGTCGAGTTTCGCTACCTCTTTCGCCAGCCAGCGCGAGATCGACATGGGAGTCATCGGCCACCTTTCGACCCATGGTGTACCACGACGCTCCGTTGCGTTGCAGGTATGCTACAGAGGCAGGGATTTCGGAAGTCACCGACCTGTGGTGAGGGCAACGCCACACTCAGGAGCGCCGGCATGCGCAGCACATCCTCTCGGGCCGCCATCGCTCGCCAGCTTGCGATTGTTGCCGCATTTTTCTCGGCACTTCCTCATCTCGTCGCAGCTGCGGCTCCCCCCGAAACGGCGATCGCCTTTCGCCACGAGGTCGCGCCGCTGTTGGTCGCGCGGTGCCTGGAGTGCCATAGCAGCGAGTCGGCCGAGGGCGGCCTGGCGCTCGACACGCCCGAAGGCCTCGCTGCCGGAGGTGACAGTGGCCCGGCGATCTCAGGCGACGGCGCACGCGGCAGCCTTCTCTGGCAGCGAGTCGACGCCGAAGAGATGCCTCCCGAGCACCCGCTCTCTGCCGAGGAAAAGGCAGCCCTCGCCCGCTGGATCGACGCGGGGGCCACGTGGCAGGGTGGCCCGCTCGACCTGTTTGCGGTGAGCAGCGACTCCCGCGCTGGCCGCGACTGGTGGTCGCTGCAGCCGCTCGAGCCGCCGCAGCCGCCAGCGGTCGAGGCTCACGCATCGTGGGCCCGCGGACCGATCGACGCGTTTCTTCTCCGGGGCCTGGAGCGGGCCGGGCTCTCGCCAGCCCCACAGGCCGATCCTCGCACGCTCCTGCGACGGCTCTTCTTCGATCTTGTCGGCCTGCCTCCAAGCCCGGAGCAGATCGATGCCTTTGCCGCGGATCCATCCGACGAGGCCTACCTGGGCTTCGTCGATGACCTGCTCGCATCGCCGGCCTACGGAGAGCGATGGGGGCGTCACTGGCTCGATGTGGTGCGATTCGGTGAGAGCGACGGCTTCGAACGCAACTTTCAGCGGGAGCACGCCTGGCCCTACCGCGACTGGGTCATCGCCGCACTCAACAGCGACATGCCCTACGACGAGTTTGTCCGGCGGCAGCTGATTGGCGACCAGACCGTTGGCGGGCGGGAGGGGGCTGCCGCAACCGGCTTTTGGACCGCCGGCGTGCACAACACCGTCGTCGGCGGGAGCGAGCGGATGAAAAAGCTTGCCCGTCAGGATGAGATCGAGGAGGTGCTCGGCACGATCGGCCAGACCTTCGTCGGCCTGACCTTCAACTGCGCCCGCTGCCACGACCACAAGTTTGATCCGGTCACCCAGCGGGAGTATTACCAGCTCGCCTCAGCGATTTCCGGCCTGGGCCACGGCGAGCGGCTGATCGAACTTCCTGCAGAACAGGAGAAACTCGCCACGCTCGTGGCCACACTCGGCGACCTGCGAGGCGATCTCGCGGCCCTCGAATCGGCGGGCCGGCAGCGGGTGCTCTCCGCCCGCGACGCCGGCGACACCCCGCGGCCCTCCCCACCTGCGGCGATGGCCCGCTGGGAGTTTGAGGATTCCCTCGACGACTCCATCGGCAGCCTGCATGGAACCGCCGTGGGCAACGCCCGCCTGGAAGACGGGGCCCTGGTGCTCGATGGGCAGAGCTTTGTCGAGACAGCCCCGATCGACCGCGACCTCGGCGAGAAGACCCTCGAGGCCTGGATCCAGCTCGGCTCGCTCGATCAAGGCGGCGGCGCCGCAGTCTCCGTGGAAACACTCGACGGCCAGCTGTTTGATGCGATCGTTTTCGGGGAGCGAGAGCCACGCCGCTGGATGACGGGGAGCAACGGCTTCTCCCGCAGCGATTCCTTTGCCGGCAGCGATGAGGTTGAAGCGGCTGACCGGCCGGTGCACCTGGCGATCGTCTATCGAGCCGACGGCACCATCGAGTGCTTTCGCGATGGCATCCCCTACGGCCAGCCCACGCAGCCTGGGCCTCTCCTGACCTACGAGGCGGGGAGGAGCGAGGTGCTCTTTGGTCTCAGGCATCGGCCGGGCGGTGGCAACCGCTTCCTCAGCGGCCGTCTCCTCCAGGCAGCCCTCTACGACCGGGCCCTCGACGCCGAGGAGGTGGCCCGTGCCGCAGCCAGCGGCAGCGACCATGTTTCGGAAGGCGAGCTCGTCGCCGCGCTCACCGCGAGCGAACAGGAGAGCCGGACCCGGCTGAAAGCCGCAATCGTCGAGGCTGAAGCAGCCCGCGCCGAGCAGGCCCGCCAGGCACGCCTGCGGGTCTACACCCTCACGCCGAGTGGAGGCGAAACCGTGCAGCTGCTCGCACGGGGCGATCCAGCGCTCGCAGGCGACGTTGTCGCCCCCGGCACGACCGCAGCGGTCTCAAGCCTCACCGCCGACTTTGGCCTGCCGCCAGACGCAGCCGAAGCCGCCCGCCGCCAGCAGCTCGCTGCCTGGATCACCAGCCGCGACAACCCGCTTTTCTTTCGCGTGATCGTCAATCGCATCTGGCACCACCACTTCGGCGTCGGCATCGTCGACAGCCCGAGCGACTTCGGCTTCAACGGCGGGCGGCCGAGCCACCCGGAGCTGCTCGAGTTTCTGGCGAGCCGCTTTCGCGATCAGGGCCAGAGCCTGAAGTGGCTCCACCGCGAGATCGTCAGCTCCGCGACCTACCAACAGGCCAGCCATCCCAGCGAAACGGACCCCAAGGCCGCAGGCATCGATGCCAACAACCGGCTCCTCTGGAAGGGTCCCGTCCGCAGGCTCGAGGCGGAATCGATCCGTGACAGCATGCTCGCCGTGGCGGGCGTGCTGCAGCCCCACGCCGGCGGCCCGGGCTTCAAAGATGTCTCGATCACGCTCAACAATGGCACGACCTACTACGAGCCGGCCAACGTGGACAGCGAGGCCTGCTTCTACCGCACCGTCTACCGCTTCAGCCCCCGTGGCGACCGGCCGGCGTTGCTGGAGTCGTTTGACTGCCCCGACCCGTCGTCGACCGCGCCCAAGCGGAGCGTGACCACCACGCCGCTGCAGTCGCTCTCGCTGCTCAACAATGCCTTCGTGCTGCGGCTGGCTGAGCTGCTGGCCGATCGTGTCGCAGCCGACGCTGGCGAGAGCCTCGACGCACAGGTCGATCATGCCTGGCGCCGCGTGATCGGTCGCCTGCCCACCGCCGACGAGCGGGCCCTGTCACTGCAGCTCGTTGCCCGCCACGGCCTGCCAGCGCTCTGCCGCGGGCTCTTCAACACCACCGAGTTTGTCGTCATCGACTGATCTCCCGTCAGAGAGAGCCTGATCATGCACGCCGCCCGTCACAGCCGCCGTGATTTCTTTCAGTGGGGCACCAATGGCCTGGCCGCAACGGCGCTCGCGGCGCTGCTGCACGAGGAAGCGGAGGCCACCAAGCCCGCATCCGCCCGCAGTGGGGCGACCCCCGCGAAGGCAAAGCGGGCCATCCAGATCTGCCTTGTGGGTGGGCTGAGCCATCTCGACTCGTTTGACCACAAGCCGGAGCTGACCCGTCTCCACGGCAGCACGCTCAAGACGGATGAGGAAGTGGATCTCTTCTTCGGGCAGATGGGGCTGCTGCGGAAGGAAGACTGGGCGTTTCGGCCACGTGGTGAAAGCGGCCTGATGATCAGCGATCTGTTTCCCGAGATCGCCGGCCATGCCGACGACCTCACCATCCTCCGCTCCATGGAGTCGAAGTCGGCCAACCACACCCCTGCCCTGTTCTTGGCAAACAGCGGCTTTGAGTTCAACGGCTTTCCCTCGATGGGCAGCTGGGTCTCCTACGGGCTTGGCGTCGCCAACGAATCGCTGCCTGCGTATGTTGTGCTCAATGATGAGCGTGGCGCTCCCAACACCGGCTCCTCGACCTGGAGCAGCGCCTTTCTGCCATCGAGCCATCAGGGGGTCGTGCTGCATGGCGGCGACACGCCTGTGCGGGACCTCTTCCCGGCATCGCCCATCGACCCCGCGACCGACCGCGACACGCAGGCGTTCATCCGTGCGATCAACGCTTTGCAGACGCCGGACGGTGACGCGGATGCAGCCATCGCGGCTCGCCTGGAGAGCTACGAGCTCGCCGCTCGCATGCAGACCTCGATTCCAGCAGTGGCCAGCCTTGCCGATGAGAGCCCCGCAACGCTCGAGGCGTATGGTGTCACCAATCCTGCCACGGCCGACATGGGCCGCCGCTGCCTGCTGGGCCGTCGACTGCTGGAAGAGGGCGTGCGGTTTGTGCAGCTCTTCTCCGGCGGCCCGATTGCCGGCAGCCCGCGAGCCAGCTGGGACGCCCACGAAAACGTGAAGGAAAATCACACCGCTGAGGCCGCCCGCATCGACCGCCCTGTCGCGGCCCTGCTGGCTGATCTCAAGCAGCGGGGCATGCTCGACGACACGCTGGTGCTGTTCACCACCGAGTTTGGCCGCACCCCGTTTGCTCAGTCGGCGGCTGACCAGGTCGGCCCTGGCCGCGACCACAACCGCTACGGCTTCACGTGCTGGATGGCAGGGGCAGGCTGCAAGCCAGGCGTCGCGGTGGGCAGCACCGACGAGCTCGGCTGGAAGGCGGTTGAGCGGCCGATTCCCTGGCACGATTTTCATGCCACCGTGCTGCATCTCTTCGGCATCGACCACGAGCAGCTCACCTACT
>CALCGM010000140.1 GCA_937900985.1 uncultured Planctomycetaceae bacterium
CGAGGCCAGGGATGGCCGAGGTGAGCGTCCGGAGGGGCAGCCCCGGGCTCACCCCTCGCGACCCACCAGAGCACTCACGCACTCAGCGTCGGCTCCGCACTCGGCAGACTTCCCGGAGCACCGTGGCTCTCGCCGAAGTAGTACTTCTTGGCATCGGGGTTGTTGAGCACCTCATCGGCCGTGCCATGGCAGAGCACTTTTCCTGCCCGGATCACGTAGCTTCGATCGGTGATCGCCAGCGTTTCGCGTTCGCGATGGTCGGTGATCAGGATCGAGATGCCGTCGTCGCGGAGGCCTTTGATGATCTTCTGAATGGAGTGAATCGTGACCGGGTCGATGCCGGTGAACGGCTCGTCGAGCAGAATGATCCGTGGCTCGGTGACGAGGCAGCGGGCGATCTCCAGGCGTCGCTTTTCGCCGCCCGAGCAGGTCTGGGCGCGGGAGCGACGGATCTTCGTGATGTCAAACTGCTCGAGCAGTTCCTCGCAGCGGCGGCGGCGCTCACTGCGGTCCATGCCGATCAGTTCCATGATGGCGAGCAGGTTCTGCTCAACGGTGAGCTTGCGAAACACGCTCTGCTCCTGGGCGAGGTAGCCCATGCCGCCGTCGCGGGCCCGCAGATACATCGGCCAGTCGGTGATTTCCTTGTCGTCGAGGAGCACACGGCCGGCGTCGGGAATCACCATGCCGCAGGTCATGCGGAAGCTGGTGGTTTTTCCGGCGCCGTTGGGGCCGAGGAGGCCCACGATTTCGCCGGTGTCAACGTGGAAATCGACCCCATCGACCACCTTGCGGCGGCCGTAGATCTTGACCAGGCCTTCCACGCTCAAGAGCGACATCGCACACCATCCCTGGTGACTGGCACGTCTGCTTGCAATCCCTAGCGGATGCGGCGCATCCTCCCGAAGTTTGGCCAGAAAGGCAATCGCAACTCTGAGCTGCCAAACCGCAGCGGAATGCTCCAGGAGGCGGGCCAGGGATGGGGCCAGAAGATGACCAGGGCCTTGCCGATCAGCAGGCGACGATCGACCTGGGGGCCTTCGGCCCAGAGCCGGCTGTCTTTGCTGGCGGCGGAGTTGTCGCCGAGCATCAGGAACTGATCGGGGCCGAGTTCGTAGTCGATGCGGGAGTCTTCGAGGAGTTCGCCGGGGCGTCGGCCAAGGTCGTAGGCGCCGATGTAGAAGATGTCGCGAAGCACCCGCAGGTGGTGGAGCGTGACCGACGTTCCGGTGGCGGTGATGCCGACCGGTGCGAGGTCGCCTGGCGACGGATTCCCGGGTTCGCGGGGCGTCACGATCGGCACCACAGGGTCTTCCTGTCGCACAAAGGTGCAGATCCGGTCGAAGGAGATTCTCGTGCCGTCGACAAAGAGCGAGAGCTCATCGTCGACGTTGGCAAACAGCAGCTGCCAGCGGCCTGAGCCGCGAACGGGCGTTGGCCCACGGGGGGTGCCCTCGCGGGGCGTCGGATCGCCTGGCTGGCGGGGAATCGTGAGGGTGGCCTCGCCGCTGATGAGATCGATGCTGCAGCGGTAGGTCAGGCCGCCCTCGACGAGGTCGAAAGCGACCGTGCCCTGCGAGCCGTCCGTTTCCAGATCCACCTCGATCGCGAGATCGCCCACCCAGTGCGAACGGGTGCGGATCGAGTTGTAGGCCTCGAAGTCGTCGATCAGACGCGGCTCGGCCATGCCGCGGATATCGCGGCCGGCCTGGACGGCCTCCCAGACATCCCCGTCGGCGAGGAAATGGCGGTAGCGGAGCGTGGCCGAGCGGCCTTCCGGGCAGGAGACGGCGTAGCTGCGGCCGCCGTCGTCACTCGACCAGGCTAACCCGTCGCTGCTGCCCCAATCGGCCCAGCGGCTTGGCCAGCCGGCAGCGAGCAGCTGCTCGGCCACATGCCGGCTGTCGTGCACCTCCTGCAGCATGCCCAGGAGCTTCGCCGGCGACTTGCGGACAATCTGCTCGGGCTCGCCGGCGGTGCTCACCCAGAGGTCACCGTCGATGATCGAGATCGTTTCGCCCGGCAGGCCCACGAGTCGCTTGATGTAGTTGACCTTGGCATCCTCGGGATACTTGAAGACCACCACGTCAAACCGCTCAGGATCCGCGAGGTCGTAGGCTGTTTTGCTGACGAGGATGCGATCGCCGTTGAACGAGGGATACTGCCAGTCGTAGACCACCTCGTCGTCTTCCCGAACGAGCAGGTCGGTCTCAAAGCCGCAGCTGGGGCAGCGGGCCGTCGACACCATCTTCTGCTCAAGACGAGTCCGCAGCTGATCGAGCGGGCCCCGGGGACCCTCGATCGAGGCCAGCTTCCGCTGCGCCGCGGCCCGCGAGGTGTCGCTGCGGCTGCTATCGGCAATCGCCGCTCGCAGCTCGTTGGCAGCCCGCTCGACGCGGAGCAGCTCCTGCCGCCAGGCCTGCGACTGGTCGTCTTCCTCGCGGCTGGCCCCCACCTGGTAGCCGTGACCGCAGGCCTCGCACTCGAGGTCTTTGTGCCGGCCCATCAGCGTGGTGGCCATCGATCCGGTGGGGATCACGAAGGCTTCGGCCTCAAACGTGCGAAACAGCAGGGCCAGCGTAAACGCCACCACAATCGACTCGATCGTCTCGCGGCCGAAGGCCAGCGGGCTGCGGACGGTGTCGCCTGCCTGTGGCGGATTGACGGCAGCATTCTCGGCGGAAGCCCCGGCGGGCGTGGTCCCAGAAAGACTCATCGATGGTGATCCTTCGTGAAGCAGATGCTCGCAGCCGTCGACACCGCGGCCTCGTGGTCGCCTCGTAGTGTAGCTGCCTACCGATGCCGTCGCGGGTCGAGCACGGCTTCGAGGGCATCGCCGAGAAAGCCCAGGGCGAGCAGGGTGACAGCCAGGGCGGCAGAGGGAAAGAGGAACAGCCACCAGGCCGGGTCGATCGGAATCAGGGCCTTGAGGCCCGCGTTGGCCAGCAGCCCCCAGGACACGTCGGGCGGCTGCACGCCCAGGCCAAGGAAGGAAAGAAAACTCTCAAAGAGCATCACGCGGGGCACCGTCAGCGAGAGTGTGACCACCACGGTGCCGGCCAGATTCGGCACGACATGCCGCAGCAGGATCCGCGCGGGGCTTGCCCCGCTTGCCCGGGCTGCCTCGACGTAGGTGGCATCCCGCAGCTCGAGCAGCCGGCCGCGAACGATGCGGGCCATAGACAGCCAGCTGACTGCTGCCACCACGAGAAAGAAGATCGCCAGCCGGCCAATGCCCACGCTGTCGAGGGCCAGCCGAATCGAGTCTTCCCCCAACACGGTCACGAGAAACACGACGAGAAACACCAGGGGAATCGAGTTGAGCACATCGACCGCCCGCATCATCGCGTCGTCGACGCGGCCCCCGGCCCAGCCAGCCACCGCGCCCCACGGCACACCGATCACCAGCGTGACCAGGGCCGCCACCACCGCCACCGCCAGCGACACCCGCGCTCCCCAGCAGATGCGGGCACACAGATCGCGACCCAGCTCGTCCCGCCCCAGCAGGCCGCTGACCGCCCAGCGGCCGCAGACGGCCACCCGCGCCCGCACCATCAGCCTGGCGATCGGCCCGAGCTCGCCAAAGCTTCGATCGATCCAGGCATCGGCCGCCTCGCCTTCGCGAGGCTCCAGCTCCGGCAGCTCTTCGAGCAACCGGCCGGCCAGTGGCGGCTCGAGGCTGCGGGCGGTGTCCACCGTCCGTGGGCTCGGCAGGGGTACCAGCGGCACGAGCACCGCCACCAGCACCACCAGCCCGAGCACGACCACCGCCAGCCGGCCGCTGGTAGGCAGCTGCGGACGCGGCCGAGGGATCACCTCAGGCGGTGCGGCAGAGACGGCAGAGGGCTCGCTGCGTGCCACTGGTCACTTCTCCAGATCGATGCGGGGGTCGAGGGCAGCCTGCACGAGATCGACCAGGATGCCCGCGACTCCCAGCAGCAGCGTGTAGAGCAGCACCA
>CALCGM010000141.1 GCA_937900985.1 uncultured Planctomycetaceae bacterium
AGATGCGCCAGGGACTGCACCGACTGCCACTCGAGCGGCCGATCTACGAGATCCAGGACAGGATCGCGGAGCTGGAGGCTGCGCCGGTTGGGTCTGGCGATCAGGAGGAGATCCGCAGGCTCCGCCGTGAGCTCGTCGAGGTTCAGAAGCAGGTCTTCGGCAGCCTGGATCCCTGGCAGACTGTGGAAGTGGCCCGGCATCCCGACCGACCAAAGACCAGCGACTATCTCTCCTCGGTCTTTGACGAGTTTGTGGAACTCCACGGAGACAAGTCGTTTCGTGACGACCCGGCGATGCTCACGGGCTTTGCCAAGCTCGATCAGCATCGCGTGCTCGTCGTGGGCCACCAGAAGGGAAAAACGCTCACCGAGCGGCAGGCCTGCCATTTCGGCTGCGCCCATCCCGAGGGCTACCGTAAGGCGATGGGCAAGATGCGGATGGCCGCCAAGTATGGCCTGCCAGTGATCTGCCTGATCGACACGCCGGGTGCCTATCCAGGTGTGGGCGCCGAGGAGCGGGGACAGGCTCAGGTGATCGCCGAGAGCATGTTTCTGATGGCCTCGCTGCCGATCCCAATCGTCTGTGTGGTGATCGGTGAAGGGGGCTCAGGCGGAGCCCTGGGGATCGGCGTGGGGGATCGCGTGGCGGTGCTGGAGCATGCCTACTACAGCGTGATCAGCCCCGAAGGCTGTGCCGGCATTCTCTGGAAGAGCGCGGAGCACAAGGCCGCCGCGGCGACAGCGCTGCGGATGCGGTCGGGAGATCTTCGGCAGCTCGGCGTGGTGGATGCCGTGATCGACGAGCCGCCCGGCGGTGCCCACCGCGATCCTCGGCAGATGGCCATCCGTCTCAAGAGCTATCTGCTGAAGTCGCTCAAGGAGCTGACGGCCCATGCCGGTGATGAGCTGGTGGAACTCCGCTACGAGAAGTTCCGCCGCATGGGCCAGTTCCTCGAAGCGACTGCGTCGTAAGGGACTGCCTGCGAGTCAGACGCTGAGCGAGGCAGAAAACAGCCTCTCCCCTCAACGTCCGATAATGTCTCTTATGTTCGGTTTGGGCGTCGTTTTCCCGGGGGAAACCGCCCTGCTGTCCTGCCCGCCTCGCCGTTCGGCAACGCTCACCATCGCTGTGGCAGCGGCGACTGCGTGCCCACGCGATACCCGCCCGGCGCCGCAGCCGGTGGCTGGAATGCTGGGGCGGATGGAGCCGCGGTCACCGGCGGATGAACTGGTGCGAGGCCCGGCTGCGGTGGCGGGCTGGCTGGAATCAGGTTGGGGGGAGACGCTGTTGTGGTCATGCCGCTGCTGCTCGCCGTAGGCCGCGGTGCAGCAAACCAGGAGCTGCCCTCGGGAAGTGGTCCGCCAGCCTGAGCGGCCTGCTGCCCCCCCTGCTCTGTCACCAGTGCTGGCTGGGCTGCCACGGGCTCCACGCCCGCCCACGCCGCGACCGACTGCACCCCCTGCCAGACCGTCTGCAGTGGCGACTCGGCGGCGCTGTTCTCGCCGGCGAGCGGCTGCTGCCCATTGGCCGGAGCGTTGAGCTGCTGCTCGAAGCGGTCGAGATACGGCGCGACCGTTTCGTGCAGGTCTGGCGGGAGGTAGGCATCGGCTGTCGTGAGCAGTTCGGCCACGAGGCGACCGCTGCGGCTGGAGACGATCTGTTCGCGGTAAGCCGGCGCCAGGCTCACCGCAAAGAATGTCACCACGGCACACAACAGCAGACCCTTGGCGGCCCCAAAGAGCAGGCCGAGCTGGTGGTCGAAGGCGGAGAGATGGATGGCATCGATGGCCTTCGACACCACGCGAAAGAGCAGCCACACGCCGACCGAAGTGCCGGCGTAGAGGGCGAGCATGGCGAGCAGCCGATTCCAGGGCGGATGCTCGCCAAAGTAGGGAGCGGCCTCAGCGCTGAAGCGAATCGCCACAAATGAACTGACGGCGATGCCGGCAATCCAGGCCAGCTGCCAGACGATGCCCTTGAAATACCCGAGCACCGCTGCCGTCAGCAGGATGCCGATCATCACGAGGTCGTAGCCGTCAATTGCGGTCACCGCTCGTTCTCCAAAACGTCCTGGTGGTCAAACTGCCAGTCGATCGAGCCCATCGCATGGCGAGCGACCTGCAGCGTTCCGGCTGCAAGCCGGGCGGGCAGGGCAGCGAAAGCCGATGACGCAGCCTCTGCCTGTTGCGGCGAGGGGACCGATCGGGCGGGAAGTGTAGGGGGCTCGCTGAGGACTCGCGAGCCCAATCCGGTTCTCACGCCCGCGCGGGGTGGGGGGATGGCGAAGGCTAGGGGAGCTGTAGGCGACAGCGGTTTGGTGGTGGTCGGGAAAGGTTCGCCGCCTTGGTAGCCCTGGAGTTTCGCGGCAGGTCCGCGAGAGTCGCCTTCACCGATTGCCGATGCTCTCCAGTGAGAAGCGCTCTCCACCCGTTCTCTTTTTATGCGCGGTCGCCGGCAAGCGGACCCGCGAGTGGCCCATGCGGCCCGACGACCCCGGACCCAACCGACGTGCCAGGCTTTCGCGTACACATCACGGGCTCCTCGATCGTCGGGGTCGGCTATGGGGCCGCCGCCTGGTATGTCGGAGGTCTGCCACCGATGACCTGCGTGCTCGGTGCCGGTCTCTGCTCAATCGCCGGCATGATGCCCGACCTCGACAGCGGCCCTGGCATCCCGCTGCGGGAGAGCGTGGCATTTGCTGCGGCGGTTGTGCCGCTGATGCTCGTCAATCGCCTGCACAACACGGGAGTTCCCACGGAGGCGCTGATTCTCTTGGGCGCTGCGGCCTACCTCGGCATCCGGTTTGGTGTGACCCGCCTGATTAAAAAGTTTGCCATCCACAGGGGGATGTTTCACAGCCTGCCGGCAGCCCTGATTGCTGGCCAGGTCACCTACCTGGCCTTCGGCGCCGAAAACCAGCTCTGCCGCTACTTCATGGCAAGCGCCGTTGTCGTCGGCTTCCTCACCCACCTCGTGCTCGACGAAATCTGGAGCGTGCGGCTGGGCATGTTTGGGCCCAAGTTCAAAAAGTCGTTTGGTACCGCCCTGAAGTTTATCGGCCCCGACATCTGGCCCAATCTCACCACCTACGGGATGGCAGGGATGCTCGGCATGGCCTCAGCCGGCGATGCCGCCTGGTCAGAACACTGGGCAGCCACCCGCGACCGCATCAAGGAAGTCGCCGTGGAGCAGCTCTCGCAGCTGCCGCAGACAGCGTTTCTCCCCCAGGGGCTGATGCCGCCTCAGCAGCCCGCCGCCCCGCCCCCCCAGTTCGTTCCGCAGCAGCCCTCTCAGCCGGCCTACCAACAGCCCGTCTATCAGCAGCAGCCCTACCAGCAGCCGGCCTACCAGCAGCAGCCGCAGACCTGGTTCCGCCGGTAGCCGTGCCGCAAAACCCGTCATCGGCAGGGCTGTGATGGCCGCGCCCTTGCCCCGACCCCCTGGCGACGGGATCATCGCTATGCTCGCTCCGCGGCCGGTCGCCGTGGCCCGGCTCTGCCAGGAAACCCAGCCCAGCCCGCCAGGTGCTCGCCCGTCCCTATGCTCCACGCTCCCCCGCCAAGCCTGTTGTCTGCAGCAGTGACGCTCCCCGACATCGGCCTGGTGATGTTCCTGACGCTGATCGCGGCCGCTTCCATCGCCGGCGGAACGTCTGCGTCGCTGCTCTCAATCGGCCACCGACGGATGCAGGTGCTCCTCTCGCTGACCGGTGGCGTGATGCTCGGCGTTGGCATCCTGCACCTTCTGCCCCACGCCTTCTTTCAGCTGGCCCACGACATCGACCGCACCGCCTTTTGGGTGCTCGCCGGCTTCTTTCTGATGTTTCTGCTCGAGCGGGCCTTTCACGGCCACGCCCACCACGCAGCGGATGGCAGCCACGAAGGGCATGAGCATGCGGAAGCCGGAGATCTGGCCGACGCCCCTGCCGCTTCCGAGCAACAGACGCCCCACCACGATCACGCCGGCTGCGGCCATGCCCACGGACCGCACACAGCGGCGGGTTCACGCTGGGCATGGCTCGGCGCTTTCGCTGGCCTCGCCCTCCACAGCATCGCCGACGGAGCTGCCCTGGCAGCCTCCGTGCAGGCCGACGGCGAGCATGGAGCCGGCCTCCTCTCCGGCTTCGCCACCTTCGTGGCCATCGTGCTGCACAAACCCTTCGACTCGCTGATGATCGCCACCCTCACCATCGCCTCCGGCATGCAGGCGGGTCGTCGGCGGCTGGTGACCCTCACCTACGCCACGATGGTTCCGCTGGGCGCCCTTGCCTTTCGGGCGAGCCTGGGCCTTGCCGAGGAGCATGCCGACGACATCCTGGGAATCGCGATGGCGATGGCGGCGGGCGCCTTCCTCTGCATCGCCGCTGCAGATCTGCTCCCTGAGGTGGAGTTTCACAGCCACGACCGCCTTCTACTGACCGCCTCGCTGACAGTCGGCATTGCCCTGGCCTGGGGCATGACGGTGCTTGAGCACGCGTCGGGGATGCACACGCTGCATTCCGGTGAGCACGACGTCCATGGGCATGATCATCCGCACTCGGAGTGAGCGCCGCTCGGGGTGAGCCCGGGGCTGTCCCTCCGGACGCTCACCACGGCCATCCCTAGCCCTCGCTTGCGCGGACATGCGGTGCGCTTTGGAGTGGGTCGCTCGGGGTGAGCCCAGGCCGATTCGCCGAGCGTTCGCTTCGCCATCCTGGCTTCGCTCACTCGTGCATTCTCGCTTTCGCCCTCCGGGCTGCGCTCGACTGCAAGGCCGGCTCATTCGGCCCGGGCTCACCCCTCGCTGAGGGTTTTAAGGGGCGCGGCCTGTTCGCCGCTTCGCGGCGATCTGCGGCCGGGGCTCGGGGAACAAGGGCCGAGTGGGGTGGCGGCGGGGGGCGTGGGGTGCGGCTGGCAAGCGGGACGGGTCTTC
>CALCGM010000142.1 GCA_937900985.1 uncultured Planctomycetaceae bacterium
TGGCATGCGGCTCGCGAGGCGGCCGGTGGGAAGCCTGTCGCGGAGCTGACTGGCTCAGCCGAGGTTTTCCTGCGGGAGATCGGCTGGCGTGAGTTTGCCAGCCATCTGCTGTTTCACTTTCCACACACGGCCGATGCTCCGCTTCGCGAAAGCTACGAGCGGTTTCCCTGGGTGCGGGATCCGGTTGGCCTGCGGGCCTGGGAGCAGGGGCAGACCGGCTTCCCCGTCGTGGATGCCGGCATGCGGCAGCTCTGGCAGACCGGCTGGATGCACAACCGCGTGCGGATGATCGTGGCGAGCTTCCTCGTTAAGGATCTGCGGGTCAGCTGGCTGGCCGGTGCGAAATGGTTTTGGGACACGCTGGTCGATGCGGATCTTGCCGCCAACACCCTCGGCTGGCAGTGGGCGGCTGGCTGCGGTGCCGATGCGGCCCCGTACTTCCGCATCTTCAACCCCACCTCGCAGGGCAAGAAGTTTGATCCTGAGGGGAGCTACGTGCGGCGGTATGTGCCGGAGCTGGCGACGTTGCCGGCGTCGGTGATCCATCAGCCCGAGGTCGTGGCCGCCTCGCAGCTGACTGCGGCAGGGATTCGGCTTGGAGACACCTACCCCGAGCCGATCGTCGACCATGCCCAGGCCCGCAAGGATGCCCTGGCGGCCCTGGCGACGCTCAAACAGTAGGCCGGCCGTGGCGACAGCTCACTTCAGCCGGTCGAGCGCCCGGCTGACCTTGCCCATCACGAGTGTCCGCTGCTGGGGATCGCCCACCTTGTCGGCGGCGGCGTAGGCCTCGTCGAGCACGCTCTTGGCTGCGGAGGCATCGCCACTCTCTGCGGTCGCCTCGCCAACAGCGAGCAAGGCGTAGGCACGGCTCTCGGTCCGCTCGATCTCGCGGGCCACGCTGGCGGCCTCCTCGAGGAGCGCTGTGGCTTCGTCGGCCTCACCGATCTGGGCCTTCACGTTGGCCGCGGCGGCGAGGCCTTCGGCCTTGGCCCGTGGGTTGTCGTTGCCACGGGCGGTCTCCAGGAGCTGCTCAACCATCGAGGCAGCCTCCTCCGCGACGTTGCCCTTGGTGTAGCCGAGGGCCACCGCAGCCAGGGCTTCGGCGCGGTACCGCTGGTCGACAGTGAGGGCCTTGTCGCGGGCCTGGGTGAGCAGGCTGGTCGCCTTGGCGGAGTCGGCCAGGCCGGTCTCCTTGTTGCCGTAGATCGCGCCTGCGTCGGCGAGCACGCTCACCTGCCGCACCGGATCACTGACTCCCGCGGCCCGCTCCTCAGCCACTCCAAGCGCCTTGCGGGCCGTGGACTTGTCGCCGATCGCGGCGAGAAAGCCCGCCGTGCTGACGAGCCGTGCCGCCGTGGCGTTGGCGTCGTCCATGCTGGCGAGAACGTCGAAGGCCTCTTTCGCGGTCTTGGTCGCGCCGGTCGTGTCTCCGTCGGCATTCTGCTTGCTGGCGACCCGCAGCAGGGCCAGGGCCTGCCGGTCGGGGGTCGACTGCGTGCGGGCCTGCGCGAGCTGGTCGCTGATCGACTTCGGACCCTTTGAGGATCCGCTGCCGCAGCCCACAGCCGCCATGCAGCCGCACAGCACGATCGACAATGCAGCATGGCCGAATGCGGAAGGCGGGAAGTGGAAAGCTGAGGAGCGGGTGGCAGCAGTCATCAGGTGCTCCATGCGAAGGAGATGGGAAGCCAGGGGCAGGAGGGCGTTCGGGTGCGGGCGGGTTCTCAGAAGCGGAGGCTCACGTTTTCCAGCCGACTCTTGAGCTCATTCATCAGCTCGTCTTCGGCAGCTTCGTCGGCTGCCACGTAGGTCACCGAGAAGCGAAGGTGCGGCCCGGCTTCGTCCCAGGGAACGGTCGAGATCGACTGCTCACGGATGAGAAACTGGCTGGCGTCTTCGGCGGTTGCGAAGGTCTCGCTGCCCGCACCGACGGGGCTCTTCGTGTAGAGGAAGTAGGTGCCACCGGGGACCTCGCAGTCGAAGCCCACGCTCCGCAGCACGGCGACGAGCTTCTCAAGCCGGCGGTGATACTTGGCCCGCACCTGCTGGGGGATCTCGGCATCGTCGAGGGCGGCGGCGCCAGCCTTCTGAATCGCGATGAACTGGCCAGAATCGCAGTTGTCTTTGACGTCGGCGAAGGCCTGCACGAGCTTCTCGTGGCCGCAGACCCAGCCGAGCCGCCAGCCGATCATATGGAAGCCCTTGGAGAGCGAATGGACTTCCACACCCACCTCCTTGGCTCCGGGGGTCTCTAAGAAGGAGAGCGGCTTGTCGTCGTAGCTGAGCATGATGTGGGCGGCATCCTGCACGACGATGATCTGGTGCTGCTTCGCAAACGCGACGACCTTCTCGTAGAACGCCCGCGTGGCCGCCTTGCCGGTGGGGCTGTTGGGATAGCAGAGCACCAGCAGCTTCGTCTTGGCGAGCACCTCAGCCGGGATGCCGTCGAGGTCGGGGAAGTAGCTGTTTTCCGGCAGCAGCGGCAGCGGGTGCACGGTGCCGCCAAACCACTTCGTTGCCGTGCCAGCGACAGGGTAGCCGGGCACCGTCATCAGCGTCACGTCGCCGGGATTGATGAAGGCAGCCGGCAGCATCGCGTAGGCCGTTTTTGAGCCGATGCAGTGGTTGATTTCCTTGACGGGATCGAGCTCAACGCCAAACTCCCGAGCCATAAAGCGGGCGACCGCCTCCTTGAAGGCCGCGATCCCGTTGTCGGCGTAACCGCGGTTCTCCGGCTGATCGATCTCGTGCCGCATCACGGCCCGCACGCTCTCGGGGGCCATTTCGTCGTTTTCGCCGATACCAAAGTCGAGGATCGCGCGGTCGGGATAGTCTGCCATCGCCTGCCGCTTGGCCCGTTTGATCTTCTCAAACTTGTAGATCTGGGTGCCCTTGCCGTAGCCCGCCCCGCCGATGCGGTCAGCGAAGTGGCCCTGAAACCAGGGGTCGTCGGAAGCGGTGGCGGGAGCAGCGGTGTCGG
>CALCGM010000143.1 GCA_937900985.1 uncultured Planctomycetaceae bacterium
CTCCACAGTCTGCTCGGGTGCCTGCCTACTCTGCCGCGTTTGCAGGATCCGCTGGGCCACGCATCCAAAGTCCGCTACGTGCTCCCCCGACACAAGGCCGCCACCTGGGTCGGCCCGGGCCGCTCGCGAAAGTCCACACAGCCAGGGGCCAGCGGCGTCGTCGAGCTCACGCCGTTTGAGTTTCTGGACCGCCTGGCCGATCTCGTGCCGCCGCCGCGGAAGCACAGGCATCGGTATCACGGAGTGTTTGCGCCGAATCACCCGCTCCGGCCTGCCGTCACGGCACTCGCAATCGGGAACATCGGTAAGCGGCAAGAGGCCGCGGTGAACGGGCACGGCACCGGAGGCTGCTGCGACGCGACTCACACACATCAAAAGCTCCGCTCGCACGACACGTCGCGGATTGCCTGGGCGAAACTGATCGCGCGGGTGGGGGAGGAGTTTCCGCTTGAGTGCCCAATCTGCGGCGGCGACATCCGGCTGATCTCCTTCATCACGGAGCCGGGGCCGATCCGGAAGATCCTCACGCATTTAGGAGAGCCGCTCGAGCCGCCTCCGCTGGCGCCGGCTCGCGGTCCGCCCACCGAGTGGGGCGAGCTCGTGCAGGTGCACGACGATCGCGCGATCTTCCAGGCCTCACCCGACGAGCTGCCCGCAATCGACATTCACAGCCTCTGACCGGCGTCGGACGCGAGGCACCAAAGCTCCGGGACGGGCCGACTGGGAACCGGTCTGCGCCAAGGCGAGAAAAACGCCGCTGCAGAGGAGCGCGGGGAGCTCTCGGCAACGGGCCCAACCCGCCCGAAATGCCCGCTCTCGCTGCTCAAGGGCGGGCTGTCAGCCGCGAGACCGTTGTGGAAGTGCCGTTGGCCGGGCAATCCTTCACTGCCAGCTAGTACTCACCGATCGGCTGGCCGTCCTGGCGGGCGAGCAGTCGCTCCATCGTGCTGTTGACCGCTGCATTATTGCTCTGCTGGTTTGATCTCATGTCGGCGTCGATCGAATCGTTGAAGAAGCGAACGCTGGCGTCGCAGAGCACAAACACGGCTCCCGTCGGGTGGTTGCTGCTGAACGCGCGGGCTGAGCGGTTGAGGTTTGTGTGGTTGTAGTTGATCTTCTGCCCGCCATCTCCGACGACCGCATTGCGGCCGCGCTGGCCCACCTGGCGGGCATTGATGCCGAAAACGACACCGGCTCGAGCGCTGCTCAGCGTGCCGTTGATGTCGGTGTATTGCCAGCGTCGTTCGCCAAGCAGGATTGTCTTGGAGGTGCCGTCGCGGATGTCGCCAAACGTCAGCCCGCGGTCTTCGAAGAAGATGCCGCCAGTCTGGGCATCGTCAAACTGTGCCGAGCTGCGGCTGTTGTTGTTGCCGATATAGTTGGACGTGCTCAGGGCTGCAGCGCCCTTGTTGTTGAATCCGGGAAATGACCGGCCGATGTTGGTGATCGGCCCATCGTCGGACGGGCAGCGGAAACCGGTCATCGAGCTGGTCATCAGCGGCTGGTAGGTGCTCCAGAGCGACGTGACAGCATCCTGGAGGGGAATGTCTTTCGCTCTCAGCTGGTCGCTGAGTGCCGATTCTTCGATGTAGGGAAGAATCATGGCGGCCCATCCCCACAGCGCCACGCCGTTTCCCTGCACGCCAGCGGTGGTCTTGGTTGTCCAGCCCGGCGGTAATCCATTGAAGGAGTCGTGATGGTTGTGCAACGCCAGGCCGAGCTGTCGCAGGTTGTTGATGCATTGGGTGCGGCGAGCCGCCTCGCGAGCCGACTGCACCGCCGGCAGCAACAGGCCGACAAGGACGCCAATGATGGCAATCACCACCAGAAGTTCGACGAGTGTAAATCCCTTGCGGATGGTTGGCTGGGGCATGGTCGGTGTCGCCTCCGTGTGAATAGGAAATGAATGAGTGTCTTTGAATAGCCTGTGGTGCTTGGCGGTGTGTGCTACTCCGCGTCGGCCTTCTCGGCAGCAATTTCCGCCTCGATGTCGATCTCCGCGTCTTCCTTTTCAATCAGCTTGCGAGCTGTCTCTTCGTCTTGAAACGATCCGCCGCAGCCGGTGAGCGACAGGGCTGTGGCGAGTCCGAGAGTGCCGAGCGTGAGCTGCCATGAAATCCGCATCTGTTTCTCCTTCGTCTCGTCGGGGGCTGAACGCCGCACGTCAGTGGCCGTGCGTCAGGGAATCACGAGGGGCTCCGGGATCGCGTCGACAAACGCGGCGCCCTTGTTTCGGAATGCCTCGATCGCGTGGCGGCGGCGGGCCTTGAGCTGGCGGTGCCAGCTGGCATCGACGGCAAGATTGACCAGCTCGTCAGGGTCGGCCTCCAGGTCGTAGAGCTCTTCGATGCAGCTCTCTGCCAGGTACCGCGTGTATTTAAGCCGGCCTTCGTGCACCATGATCCACGCCGGCGAGTTGTCGAAGGTCAGCTGCTTCCAGTTGCCTTCTCGCATGGCGAGCTCGATCGACTCTGAGGTGTAGCGGCTGCAGCTATACGATTGCAGCATCGGCTCGTCGGTCCATGGCGACGCGGGAGCAGGTTCCTTCAGCAACGGCGAGAAGTCGCGGCCGTCGAGAGCGATGGCTGGAGTGACGCCGGCAATCGTGTGAAGCGTCTGCACGATGTCTGGGCCGTTGACCGGATGGTGACAGGCAACGCCTTCGGCAAAGCGACCGGGGTTGGAAACAATCAGCGGGCTGCGCAGCGCCGCGGCGTAGGGATACCGCTTGTCTCGCAGGCCGTGCTGCCCCCAGGCAAACCCCTGGTCGGACGTGAAAACGATCACCGTGTTTTCAAACTGACCGCTGTCGCGGAGCGCCTCAGACAAGCGGCCAACGCCCTCGTCGATCGCCAGCACCGCCTCGTTGTATTGCTTCACCCACGCATCAAGGCTTCGGTCGTCGTGAACCGGCACACCGTCTTTGTTGCTCCACTTGCTCCACATGTCCATGTGCTGCGGCTTGCCTGGCCTGGGGCCGAAGATATCTGCGGGAACAAGCGTTTCCGGGCCGTTCGCCAGCGAGCCCTGATGGCGGGCGGCTGGCGTGTAGGGGCCATGGACCGCGGCGTAGCAGAGCCAAAGAACCCAGGGCTTTTCCCTGTTTTGTTGGCCATGAATGAAATCGACGGCGAAGTCGGTGTAGCGGTCGGTGCTATACCCGTCGAGGCTCTCTGCCGGTCCGCCGTTGATGTGGACAGATTGCCCTCGGTAGTAGGTGGAGTGTTCGTGCGGCTGGCCGTGGTCCCAGATCACCGACCAGTCCCAAGCGGTGCCGTGCTTGTGCATGCCGACGCCTTTGCCCCAGTGCCACTTGCCGATCATTCCGGTGGTGTAGCCCTGGTGCCGGAAGTCCTCGGCCCAGTAGCGGTCGCATCGGTCGCCCACGTTGAACTGCAGACGCCCAGTCAGCATCATTGCCCGCGATGGAACACACTTCGCACCGATAAACGCTTGCGTAAAGCGAACGCCGGTGTTGGCCAGCTGATCGATGTGGGGTGTTGTCGCGAACGGATAGGCGTTGGGTGAGCAGCTGAGCGTGCGGTCGCTCTGGTCGTCGGTGAAGATGAAGAGGATGTTGGGCCGCATGTCGTCGGCTGCTCGCGCTGCCGCGGTGGCGAGAATCATCGCGATCGCAGCGAGAGCAATCGTGATGGTGGTCGGCACGTTCGGGAGGAAGCGAGCGATCACCCGTGGCCGAGATGCCGAAGGTGATGGCTCGTCGGCACACGAGATGGAAAAGGTGTAGCCAGACACGTCGATTGCTCCCCATGCTTTCGCAGCGTGTGTTTCAGCACGCTGAAACACGGCCGCGTTGCAACTCCCCATTGCGCATTCGTATCATCGACGTCTGTGACGAGGGCGACTATTGGCCAATCGGCCAATACATCTGCCGGGGTGGGGTGAGCACCATGCTGCTGACGCAGCCGACGGGAGCAGTGCTGCTGCGGATGGCGGGCATTGCTGGAGCGAGGGGAGACGAGGGCTGCCATGACTCGAACAGTCAGCGTGCTGGCGATCCTGGTCGCAGTTGGATCGCTTTGGTATGGCCAAGCCGCGGTAGCCGAAGAGACGCCCCTCAGCCTGATTTCAGACCTTGTTGCTGACACCCGCGGCGAGGGTTCGCAGCGACGTGTTCGTATTCGTGGGACGGTGTCTGGCGTCGGTGAGGGGATTGTGAATGAATCCAGCCCGCATCCGGCTCGGCGAGGCTTCTGCGTTGAAAATGAAGCTGTCGGTATCTGGGTGGCCACCAAGCCGGCGATTCGACAAGGGCTGCTTGAAGATCAGCGAGAGCTGTTTCAATCAGTGACCTACGGGACAGCCGTAGAGGTGGAGGGGCTGCTGGATCGCGGAAGTGTGCAGCCGTTGATCCTGCCGACACGGATTCAGACACGTGGCCCCGGCACTCTTGCGGCAGTGGAGCGGGCCAGGCTGGGGAGTTTTCTCAGCGGTGGTGATGAGATGCGGCGGGTGACCGCTCATGGCGTCGTGCAGGATGTTACCGAGGAAGCAACGCGGGGAAACCGCTGGGTGTTGCGGATCGAAACTGGGATTGGCCACTTTTTTGTCCGTGTGCTCAAAGGCGACCGCTACAGCCCCCGGAAGCTGCTCGATTCGAAACTGCAGGTGAGCGGCCTTGTCACAAGTTCACGAAACTGGCGGTCGGAGTTTGTCTGCCCCAGGATCTTGGTCCGGCGGCATGAAGACATTCAGATTCTCAAGGCTGCTCCGGCCGATCCCTTTTCGGTAGAAACCGTCCCCTTGTCGAAGCTCAGCGGCTACTCCGCGTCTGGCCGCCCGGTGCATCGGCGGCGGGTCGTGGGCACCGTGACCTACAACGACCAAAAGTCGCTGATCTACATCCAAGATGATCATGTCGGCGTTCGCGTGCAGACCAACGAGCGAAGCGATGTGGCGGTCGGAGATCGGGTTGAGGTGTCCGGCTTTCTCGATACCAGCGACTACCTTTCGGGGTTTCGTGGAGCGGTCGTGAGGCGACTGGAGGGCGAGCCTTCGCGGCCAGAGCTTCCCATTCCGATCGCATCAAATGAGTTTGCCGGTTATCACCAGCGTGTGCTCTTGGGGCTGCGGATGTTGCCGCCGACCGTGTCGTGTGAGGGACGACTGACACAGCTGACAGGAGAGGTGCTGAACTTCCGCCCTGGAACGGCGCAGTCTCCCACGCTCTTGGAGGTGAAATGGGACGGTGCGATCACGACTGCGCTGCTGGCCGGCATGATTGAGCCACTCCAGCCCGGAACGGAGGTGACCGTGACGGGCATTGCCCAGGTGTCGTCTGATGGCCCAGGGGAGTCGGTGGAGACCGCCCGGCCCACCCGTGTGGATCTCCTGCTTCGTGATGCAGCCGATATTCAGGTGCTCAGTCGGCCGAGCTGGTGGACGCCGCAGCGGGTGTTTGGGGCCCTGGGGATTGCGCTGGCTGTTGCCGTTGCCGCATTCGCCTGGGCCTTCATCCTGCAGCGGATGCTCCGCCTGCGAACGCTGCAGCTGGCCGCGGAAGTTCGCAGCCGCCGCGACGCGGCGATCGAGTTTCAAGCAGCCATGCGGGAGCGGACTCGTCTGGCCGTCGATCTGCACGACACCGTCTTGCAGACGATGGCCGGGATTGCGTTTCAGATCGACGCCTGCCGCGACCGTCGGAGCGAGGAGGACCAGCAACAGATTATTCACCTCGAGACTGCTGGCCGGATGGCCCGGAATGGGCAAGAAGACCTTCGGAATGTTGTTTGGGCCTTGCGATGCCTCCCGTTGGAAGATGGAACGCTGCTCGATTCGATCAAGGCGATCGCCCGGCAGGTTTCGCAGCGGTACGGCATCCTCATGCAGGTGGACTGCGGCACCGAACTCCCGCCGCTGGCCGACTTTGTTGCCGGCAACCTCCTGCTCGTTATTCAGGAAGCAAGCCACAATGCTGTGAAGCATGCCCAGGCTGATCGGATTGATGTTGCGGTGATCATCAACCACACCGCGAATCAGATAACGGTCTCCGTACGTGACAACGGCGTCGGATTTGAGGTGGATGCCTGTCCGCGATCGCGAGACGGCCACTTTGGCATCGAAGGAATGCGACAGCGGGTGCAGCGGATGGGGGGTGTTTTGGAGATTGAGAGTGCGCCAGCTGTGGGCACCGAGGTGCGAGCCGAGATTCCGGTACGGGTGTTTGATGAGGCGATTGCCTGACCGCCGCACTGCCCCGGTTGCGCTCTCTCAGAGTTGTTGAGACTATGGCCGCCACGCCCCGCCACCAGACGTTGAGCCTGCTGCTAGTCGATGACCACGCCGTCGTGCGGTCGGGGCTGGCAAACATGCTGTCGACACAGCCCGGGTTCCGTGTGCTGGCTGAAGTTGGGGATGGCGAGGCTGCCGTCGAGGCCGTTCGCACGCTGTCTCCGGACGTCGTCCTCCTCGACCTCGTGATGCCAGGCATGGGAGGGATCGATTGCCTGAGACGCCTGAAAGAGGTCAACCGCGACCTCAAGGTGTTGATGCTCACCTCCTCCGACATTGGCAGCGACGTGCGGGCTGCGATCAGCGCGGGAGCCGATGGTTATGTGACCAAAACCGTGTCGTCGGTCGAGCTGATCGACGCGATTCGGGCGGTGGCGAGAGGGAGCCGTTGGTTGAGTGAAGAGGTGAAGCGATTGCTCGACGAGAGTGAGCCCGCCACAGAGCTCACGCCGCGTGAGCGTGAGGTGCTGCAGCTGCTGCGGAAGGGCATGAGCAATCCCGACATTGGCTCGTTGCTCGGGATCACTCCGCGAACCGCGAAAGCCCATGTGGCAGCGCTGCTGGTAAAACTTCAGGCGCAGGACCGGGCGGAGGCGGTGGCCCGTGGGTTTGAGCGAGGATTGCTGCGACCGTAGCAGCGGTGTCGTCGCCATGAGGGAGCGGGTATTGGCCGACCGGCCAGTTTTCCTCTGCAGCGGGGCCAGTGATGATACTGACGTTGTGGCCTCTCTCGGGAGCACCTCTCGGGAACAAGGAACTCCAGTTGTGATGGAATGGGAATCATGAAGCGAGCGGTGTGTGTTTGGCTGGCGTCGTTGATGGGACTTGTGCTTGGGGCAGTGAGCAGCCCACAGGCGGTGGCTGCCGAACAGCCCAATATCGTGTTCTTTCTTGTCGACGACTTCGGGGCTCGTGATCTGACCTGCTATGGCAGTTCGTTGCATCAAACGCCGCACATGGACAGGCTTGCTGCGGAGGGGATGCGGTTTACCGATGCGTATGCGGCGTATCCACGCTGTGTGCCGTCGCGGCAGGCCATCTTTTCCGGCAAGTATTCCTGCCGAGTCGAGCTGCTGCGGACTGTCGCCTCGGGCAGCGGGCATCCGTTGCCGCTGAGTGAGGTCACCTTCGGCGAGGCTCTCAAGGCGGCGGGCTACCGCACGGGCTACATCGGTAAGTGGCATCTCGGCGACGAGGGGGGCGGGCCGGGCGAGCAGGGCTTCGAGACGGTGGTTCACGCGGGGTCTGCGGGGGCGACGGGGAGCTTTTTCCATCCGTTCACCGTGGAAAAGGGCCGTTCGGTTGTGAATCCGCTGACGAGCCGCGAAGGCGATTATCTCGTTGATCGCATGACGGACGAAGCGGTGACGTATATCGAGCAGCAGAGCGACAGGCCGTTTCTGCTCGTGGTGTCGCACTACGCAGTGCACACGCCGCTGGAAGCGCCAGCGGAGCTGACGCAACGCTATGCCGAAACGCTTCGCCGCGAGGGGCGAGCCGTTGGCGGAGAAAAGGAAGACGCCGATCTCGTCCGCGATCGACAGGGCATGACCAAGACGGTGCAGAACAACCCGACCTACGCGGCAATGGTGGAGAAAACCGATGCCTCGCTCGGCCGTATTGTGCAGAGCCTGGAGAGGATGGGCATTGACGACAACACCATCATCATCGTGACGAGCGATCATGGAGGGCTTTCCACCCGGGGCCTGGAAAACCGGCGTCCGCTTGCCACGTCGAATGCGCCGCTTCGCCAGGGGAAGGGGTCGATCTTTGAGGGAGGAATCCGCGTGCCGCTGATCGTCACATGGCCGGGCCGAATCGCTCCAGGAAGCGTGTCGTCCGTGCAGGTCAATGGCACCGACCACTATCCCACCATTCTGGAAATGGCCGGGCTGCCGCTTCGCCCCCAGCAGCATGTCGACGGC
>CALCGM010000144.1 GCA_937900985.1 uncultured Planctomycetaceae bacterium
GTGAGTATCCCGACAGCGACTTCCTGCTGGAGGCTCACCTGCTCGGCCTGCAGTCCAAACTCCGCAGTTACCAGGGGCCGGCCTATGAAGGCGGCGTTCTCGACGAGGCGGAGATCCTCGCCGACCAGACGCTGGTGCAGTTTCCCGATCAGCTCGCAGGCGAAGATGAGCAGCGACTGATGAAGACGCGGGCGAGGATTGCTGAGCAGCAGGCCAAGCGGCACTTCAACCGGGCGTCGTTTTACGAGAAGGGCGAGCACTACGCTGCAGCCCGCATCTACTACGGTCTCGTGGCTCGCGACTACCCCACGACATCGCTGGCTCCAGATGCGCTGGCCAAGCTCGACGGAATGCAGGGGCTGGACGATGTCTCCGATAATCCCTTCCCGACGCTGACGGCGTTTCTCAACCCCGACTCGCTCAAGGAAGCCGAACTCGACGCCATGGCTGAAGCGGAGGTCACCGAGGCGGTGGCCGACCGTGGCCAGGCCGAAACCACGACCGCGGTGCTGCCGGGAGGCATGTCACCGCGATGATCGTGACACGTCGGGGTGGAGGGCTGCCCCCGACCAGGAGCCGGGCCGTGTCG
The DNA here is from genome assembly GCA_937900985.1 of uncultured Planctomycetaceae bacterium. Classification (GTDB taxonomy): domain Bacteria; phylum Planctomycetota; class Planctomycetia; order Pirellulales; family UBA1268; genus M30B53. The sequence goes on from CALCGM010000144.1 coordinate 590, forward strand.
ATGTCAAACCGTGAGCGAGCCGGGCGAGGTCGTGTGCTCACGCGCCGATGGCCACTGCTGACGATCTGTGTGGGTCTTGCCGGTCTGCTCTCAGCAGGCTGCGCGGGCTACCGTTTCGGCAACAACACGCTCTACGCCGCCAACGTCCGCACGATCTACGTGCCGATGTTTCAGTCCGACAGCTATCGCACCACGCCGTCGATCGATATCGGCGAACGGATCACCGAGGCGGTCTGCAAGGAGATTGAGCGGCGGACGCCCTTCAAGGTGGTGGGCACGGCCGAGGATGCCGACAGTGTGCTCACCGGCCGGGTCGTCGCCGACACCAAGCGGATGGTTGTGGAGAGCCCCACCGACCAGTCGCGGATGGTGCAGATGAACTACCAGGTGCTCGTGACCTGGGCGGATCGTGGCGGGGCTGTGCTGGCGAAAGGTGATGTGCCGCTGCCCGCGGCAAGCGTGGACGTCGGCCAGGCCGCGGCGTTGGTGCCGGAGTATGGCCGCTCCGTGGCCAGCACGCAGCAGGAGGCGATCATCAAGATCGCCCAGCAGGTCGTCGGCCTGATGGAAGAGCCCTGGTGATGCCCACAGCGTCTCCCCACCACTGGCAGCTGCGGACGCAGCGGCTCGAGCTTCCCCGGCCTGGTGGCCATCAGCGGCCACTGGTGATGGGGATCGTCAACGTCACTCCCGACAGTTTCTCGGATGGCGGTCGGCACGACTCAGCCGAGGCTGCGATCGCGCATGGCCTGCAGCTGGCCGCGGAAGGCGCCGACATGCTCGACGTCGGTGGCGAGAGCACCCGGCCCTTCTCCGCTGCCGTCGAGGCGGCCGAAGAGCTGCGGCGAATCGAGCCGGTGGTCGCGGGGCTTGTGGAACGATCAGGCCTGCCGGTGTCGATCGACACCTCCAAGGCAGCGGTGGCCGAGCGGGCAGTTGCCCTTGGCGCCGAAATCATCAACGACGTGACCGGCCTCGAGGGCGATCCCCGCATGCTGGAGGTGGCCGTGGCCAGCGGGGCTGGGGTCTGCTGCATGCACATGCAGGGCACGCCACAGACCATGCAGCTTGACCCCCGCTACGACGACGTGGTGGCGGAGATCCATGCCTATCTCGCTGCCCGCCGCGAGACGCTGCTGGCCGCGGGTGTTGCACAGCCGCGGATCTGCCTCGACCCAGGCATCGGCTTTGGCAAAACCCACGAGCACAATCTCGACCTGATCCGCCATGCCAGTGCGTTTCTGGACCTGGGCGTTCCCATTCTTGTGGGCCACTCCCGCAAGGGCTTCATAGGCAAGGCAATCCGGACGGCGATGGCATCCGGCGGCGAGCCACTGTCTGCCGACGCGATTCCCCCGCAGCGGGATCTCGCATGGCGCGACGGAGGCACCGCAGGCATCGCCTGCCGCCTGGCGGCGGCAGGCGTGCAGGTTGTCCGCGTGCATGCCGTTGGCCTGGTGCGAGCGGCGATGGAACTGTTTCTTGCCTCAGGCCCGATCAGCCACCCTGGCTCAGCTGATACCAGAACAGTGCCGCAGACGCCCCAACGATGACCGCCGGTACGAGCCAGAAGAGGCTCCAGCGGGTGGTGGCCACCTCGTTGCCCTCTTCATCCGTCGTGTGGCTGGTGAAGGCCTCGTTGAGCCAGCCGGCTCCGAGCGATCCGAGGAACATGCCCAACCCATACACCAGGAAGCCGTAGAGCTGCTGGGCCGTGGCCGTTAGGCCTTCTGGGGCGATGCTGTTGGCATTGATAAAGCCAGCTGCGAAGAAGAAGTCGAAGCAGATGCCGTGGATGGCCACGCCGAGCAGGATCAACGCCAGCGGCCGTCCAATCGCGAAGAAGAGGAACCGGGCGGCCCAGGCGGAGATGCCGGCCATCAGGACGAAGTTCATGTTCTTGTTGTCTGCCCCGAGGAACCAGGGCAGC
>CALCGM010000145.1 GCA_937900985.1 uncultured Planctomycetaceae bacterium
GAGAGCGCCATCGGATCGGCTCCGGCAGCGATCATCTTCAGTCCTTCGCGGAAGATCGCCTCAGCAAGCACCGTCGCGGTCGTGGTGCCGTCACCAGCCACGTCGTTGGTCTTGCTGGCGGCTTCCTTCACGAGCTGGGCGCCGAGGTTTTCGTAGGGATCCTCGAGATCGATGTCCTCAGCGACGGTCACGCCGTCCTTGGTCACCTTCGGGGAGCCCCACCCCTTGTCGAGCACGGCGTTGCGACCACGCGGACCGAGGGTGCTCTTCACCGCTCGGGCGAGTTTCGAAACACCGGCCAACAGCGGCTGGCGGGCCTCGTCGTCAAAGACCATTTGCTTCGCCACGAATGTCTCCTTCCAAGAGATGGTGTCGCGGGATGTGGGTATGGCAGTCGAATGCGATGCCACACCGGAAGAGCAACCCGCGTGCCGAGCAGAACGTGCTCGGCCAGAAAGATCCTAAAAAACGAAAAACCGGCGTTGATAAGGCATTTTTTCGGCGTTTTCACCGAAGCCGGGCAGTCCCTGCTCCCTGCCGTTTTGGCAACCGCCCCCCGGGCGTGTCAGGGTCGCCACCTGGAACGACCGCTCAGGGCACCCAGGAAATGGTCTCATCGACGCCCCTCACGAAGGCCGCGAGCAGATCGGCGGTGCGGTCCACATCGTCGAGCGACACGGTTTCCACCGCCGAGTGCATGTAGCGATTGGGCACGCTCACGAGCCCCGTGGCCACGCCGCCGCGGGTGGTCTGCAGCACGTTGGCGTCGGTCGGGGTCGCCCGGCCAATGGCGCCGAGCTGGATCGGAATCGCCGCCTCACCGGCGGCAGCGATCAGCCGCTCGACCACATGGGGGTTCATGTTGGGGCCACGATAGACCACCGGCCCCTTGCCGAGCGAAACGTCACCCTCGGTCTTGCGGTCGATTGTCGGGCAGTCGGTGGCGTGGGTCACATCGACGGCAATCGCCACCTGCGGATCGACGGTGTGGGCACTGGTCTTCGCCCCTCGCAGTCCGATTTCCTCCTGCACGCTCGACGACACAAACAGCCCACAGCGAAGCGGGCCTGACGCTGCCCGCCGGAAGCCTTCGAGCACGGTCCAGAGCCCGACTTTGTCGTCCATCGCCACAGCCGCAGCGAGATTGTTGCGAAGCACCTGGGCCTTGAGGTCAAACGTCAGGCAGTCGCCCACCCGCACCACGCTCTCGGCGTCGGCCTTGTCGGTCGCCCCGATGTCCACCCAGAGGTCTTTCATCTTGGGGACCGCCTTCCGCTCCTCATCGGTGAGCAGGTGGATGGGCTTGCGGGAAATCACTCCCGGCACCGGCCCTGACGCCGTCCAGACCACCACGTGCGAGCCGACGAGCTGCATCGGATCCCAGCCACCGATTGGCTGCACCCAGAGAAAGCCGTCGGCATCGATGTACTGCACGATCAGGCCGATCTGGTCGCAGTGGCCAACGAGCATCACCCGCGGCGTCGACGATGTGTTTTTCCCGCCGATCACGTTGCCGTGCGAATCCGACTCCACGCTGTCGGCCACGCCGGCGAGATACTCCCGGACAAGCTGCTGAATCGGCCGCTCGTAGCCAGACGGGCTCGGCGTTTCCAGAAGACGAAAGAGAAAATCGCGGGCGGCAGCATCCATGGCAGAGGATTCCGGAGGGGTGCATCGGGAGAGACTGCTGGTCACGGTACGGGCGAGCGACAGGCCGTGCAAGCACGGGCCCCGCCTGCGACGCCCCCCGATTGAACGCCCGCCGCAGACGATTACGATGCACATGTCAGCATCCCTTGGAGCGTCCCCTGCATCATGACCGAGCCCGTGCGGATTGGCGTTGTCGGCCTCGGCACGGTGGGCTCTGGTGTGATGCGGCTGCTCTCCGCCCCTGCAGAGCATATCGCCCGCCATGCGGGCCGGCAGATCGTGGCGGAGCGGGCGGTCGTGGCGAATCCCGCCAAAGACCGGGGCCTCGATTTCCCCGCCGAGCGGATCTCGAGCGACATCACGACCATCAGTCGCGACCCTTCGATCTCGGTGGGCGTGCTGCTCGTCGGCGGCCTTGAGCCCGCCCGCAGCATGGCGATCGAGCTGCTGGAAAACGGCAAGGATCTGGTGACTGCCAACAAGGCCCTGCTGGCCGAACACGGCCCGGAGCTGTTTGCCCTGGCGAGGAAGCGGGGCAGGGCGATCGCTTTTGAGGCGGCCGTCGCCGGCGGCATCCCCATCGTGGCGGCGATCAGCGAATGCCTCGCCGCCAATCAGATCGAGAGCATCCGCGGCATCCTCAACGGCACGAGCAACTTCATCC
>CALCGM010000146.1 GCA_937900985.1 uncultured Planctomycetaceae bacterium
ACAAGAAGAGCGACCTCTTTCTCGATGGCACCACGCTCGATTTCCATGAGGGCATCGACAAGCGCGGGTTCACCTTCAACAACCCCAATGCCAAGAAGAGCTGCGGCTGCGGAAGTTCCTTCCAGGCCTAAGCCCGTTCGGCAAAGATACGACTGCAGGAAGCGGCGTGGCATGCCGGTGCGGAGGGCTGCCAACGCCTGCTTCGTGCGCGAAGCACTCGCAGTTGCGACTGATGGCCAGAAGAGGAGAGCACGTGGCTGCGGAGCGGGTTTCAATCGTCGGCATTGGTGACGACGGGATTGAGGGGATGACCGGCCAGGCTCGGCGGCTCGTCGAGGCTGCCGACGTGCTGCTTGGCCCTGAGACCTGCCGCGGCCTGCTGCCCGAAGAACTGGCACTGCGGCTCTCGGTCGCGGCGAATCTCGACGACCTCGTCGAGAAGGTCGATCAGGCGAAGGGGCGGCCCACGGTCGTGCTCGCGTCTGGCGATCCGCTCTTCTATGGGATGGCCCGGTTTGTCTGCTCCAAGCTTGGCAAGGATCGCTTCGACGTGATCCCACACGTCAGCAGCATGCAGCTGGCCTTCGCCCGGGTGAAGGAGAGTTGGGAGGATGCCTATCTGGCTAACCTGACGGGCCAGTCGATTGAGCGGGTGGTCGACCGCATCCGTCAGGCCGACACGGTGGGCCTGTTTACCAGCGATCACTGGACACCGCCGCTGGTGGCCAAGACGCTGCTCGAGGAGGGGCTTGAGTCGTTCCACGCCTACGTCTGTGAAAACCTGGGGTCGCCCGATGAGCGGGTCACGCAGGGCTCGCTTGCGGAGATCGCCCGCGATTCGTTCGGTCCTCTCAATGTGATGATCCTGGTTCGGCAGAGCCGGGTCACTGATCAGCCGGGTGAGATCGGTCAGCGGCTCTTCGGCAATCCCGACGAGTCGTTTCTGCAGTCGCGGCCCAAGCGGGGGCTGCTCACGCCTGCCGAGGTGCGGGCGATGGCGCTGGCGGAGCTTGGGCTGCGGGAGACGAGCATCATCTGGGACGTGGGAGCGGGCAGCGGATCGGTGTCGCTTGAGGCTGCCCGGATTGCTCGCAGCGGCCGGGTGTACGCGATCGAGATGGACCCCGACGATCACCGGCTGATTGAGGCCAATGCTGAGCGGTTTTCGGTGACCAACCTCACGGCTGTGCTCGGGCGGGCGCCCGACGCCTGGCAGGGGCTGCCGGCGCCAGACGCGGTGTTTGTCGGCGGCAGCGGCCGTGATGTGGCCAGCCTTGTCGAGCAGGCCTGGGAGAGGCTCAAGGGAGGAGGCCGCCTTGTCTCAGCGGTCAACAGCATCGAAAACCTCGCCGCTGTACACGCGCTGTTGCGGGCCCGTTCGGGAGACGCCGCCTACTGGCTCGTGACGATCGCGCGGGGCATCGAGCAGATGGACCGCATCCGCTTTGAGTCGCTCAACCCCACCTTCCTGATTGCTGCCACGAAGAGACGATAACGACGCCATGCCTGATGATGCTCCGCTCGACGTGATCGCCGTGGGCGCCCACCCCGACGATGTGGAGATCGGCTGTGGCGGCACGCTGGCGAGCCTGGCGGCGGCCGGCTTCCGCGTGGGGATCGTCGACCTCACCGACGGCGAGCCGACGCCTCGCTCGAGCGGCCCGGAGGAGCGGATGCGGGAGGCGGCCGCGGCGGCGGCGGCCCTGGGCGTGGCGGAGCGGGTGCAGCTCGACTTCCCGAATCGCCGGCTGTTTGACGGC
>CALCGM010000147.1 GCA_937900985.1 uncultured Planctomycetaceae bacterium
GGCTTGATGTCGTCGACAAACTGCACGTTGTCGTCCATCACCCAGATGCTGGCTCCGGGCACGTCCAGGATCTGGCTGACGGTGAGCGACATCAGCCCGCAGAAAATCGAGGACTGCTGGGCAATCAGCAACGCCGCGAAGACGATGCCAAAGACGATGCCGAGGTATTTCCCTCGATTGCCAATCAGCATTTTCCAGGCGATCCAGATCATGCCGCGAGTCTACCGCTTCCGTCGGCCACCCACCGCCAGCCAGGCGGGCAGCCAGTGGGGCGTGCCTTTCCACTGCATCCAGACGTTGGCCGCCAGGATCAATCCACCGCCACACACCAGCGTCAGCGTGGCCTGCTCATTGGCATAGGAGATGCCTGCCCAGGCTCCCAGCCACGCGGGAAGAAACAGGGCATAGGCCGATGCGAAGACGGGTTCGCTGGTGTAGATCAGCCCGGCTTCGGTGGCCGGCACATACCGCTGGTAGGTGTTCATCAAGAGAAAGGCACCGATCGTGCAAAACACCGCCAGGAGGGCGAGCATTCCGGCCGTGGGCAGCGAGGCCCCCGCGGTGAGCAAGGCGGCGGGCGTTGGGGCGGTGACCCAGGCGACGGGGAGAGCGAGCACCGCGATGCCGACACACATCATCAAGGTCACGGGCCGGCCGCGGTTCTCAGCGTAGCTCGGCTTTTCAAGCGTGAGGATCTGTCCTGTGAAGAACAGGGTTGAGAGGAGTGTTTCCAGCTCGCCGCGGCCAATCATCAGGCTGCCAGGCCGGATCCCTGAGAGAACCGCAGTGCCCACGACCACAAGCCCTGTGGCACCGATCAGCCGCCGCGAAGGCAACCGGCGGCTTCGCAGGGCGAGCCACAGCGGAAGCAGCACACAGTAGGCTTGGGTGAGAAAAGCCGAGGTCGAGGCTTCGGTGTAGGCCAGGCCATCGGTCTGGATTCCCATGCCAAGCCCTCCCCAGGCGGCCAGCTCAAAGCCTTGCTGGATTTCCCTGCGGGTGGGTCTGGGAAGATGGAGCACGGCAGGCACCAGGAGCACGGCAGCTGTGCCAAAGCGGGCCATCTGGATCCAGGCGGCCAGAAACCAGCTCGAGGCGTCTGGAAGACGGAGCGCCTGCTCAAGCTGGAGCGCCTTGAGCACAGGAAAACTCAGCCCCCAGAAGCCGCAGGTGAGCACGAGGGCGAGCACAGCCATCAGCGTTGGTTCCAGGGCCTGCACGGCGGTTCGGTCAGGAATGCAAGTTCCCAAGCGTTGTGCCTGAGACTCCACAGAGGAAACCTATCCGCCACCATGACGACACCGCCAGAGGGCACCGCCAGAGCCGATTTCCGTTTGCCGATGCTGACACTGCTGTTGGCTGTGGCCAGCCTGACACACATGGTGTCGTTTCCCTGGTGGATGGGGCTTGTCAGCGGTCAGCTGCTGCTGGCGGCCACGCTGGTGGCGGTCTTCTTCCCCCGGTCGGTGCTGGCCCTGTCTGCCTTTCTACTGGCGAGCCTGACCTACTGGTTCGGCCGTCTGCCGGCGGTGCCCAATCACATCCTCTTTGAGATGCTGGTGCATCTCACCCTGATGGCGACGGTCGTCAGTTCGCTCGTGGCAGCGGTGTGGCGACGGGGTCAGAAACGCCAGGACGCCACCGACACGCCTCTGGGCAGCCGCGTTTTTGAGCAGGCCCGGCCGCTGATCATCACGGAACTGGTCGTGATGTATCTCTACACCGTGATCCACAAGCTCAACGACGATTTTTTCAATCCTGCCGTGAGCTGTGCCGTCTCAATGCACCATGAGCTGGCAGCGGTGGTGCCGTGGGTGCCAGATGGGGAGTGGACCTGGTGGCCCACGATCCTCGGCACGCTCCTGATCGAACTGGCGATTCCCCTGCTGTTTCTCAGCCGTCGCACGCGAAACGCGGGCATCCTCCTGGGGCTCGTGTTTCACATCTTTTTGGCCCTCCATCCCCATGGCGGCATCTACAGCTTCTCCGGGCTGCTGTTTGCGCTCTACGCGGTGCTCCTTCCGGATGCCTCGCTCCGCTGGCTCGGGGGTCGTTGGCAGGGGGTTCCGCTGGCTGCCCGGATCGGGCTCACACTGGTCGTGGTGGGAGGCTTTGCGGCAGCGGTCGTCTTGCAAATGGCGGCCTATCGGGATGGCCGCGGCTTCTTCGCCGCCAACGCGATCGGCTTCTCCGCCTGGCTTCCGCTCGCTGTCTTGATCGCCCTGGGCTACGTGCTGGCAGTCGTCCGTGGCCGAAGCGACGGCCTTGCGGAGCAGGCCAGGCCTGCTCCGCCCTGGCCGCTGCTGTGGCTGTTTCCGCTGCTCGTGCTGCTCAACGGGGCCTGCCCGTATCTCGATCTGAAGACCACCACAGCCTTCTCGATGTTTTCCAACCTGCGGACGGAGGATGGCCACAACAACCATCTCTTCCTGCCCCGGCTGCCCCTCTTTGGCTACCAGGACGATCTTGTCGAGGTGCTCGAAGCCAACGATCCTCGGCTGGCAGGCCTCGCCCGCAGTGGCGACCTGCTGCCCTGGTTTGAGTTTCGCCGCATCGCGTCAACGACGCGGCCGGGCACCACGATCCGCTGCCGCCGCAACGGGGTTGAGCAGGTGTTTCGCCGCGATGACGACTCAGCCGAGAGCCAGGAGGCGTTTGCGGCCCACCCCTGGTGGATGGCCAAGCTGCTCGTGTTTCGGCCGATCCGGCCCTTTGGCGAGCCGATGACCTGCCGACACTGAAGGTCGCTGCAGCGATCACTGACCGAGGTCGAGCTTCCGCCACTTCCTGTCGGCCTTCACCTTCTCGACAAGATCCGCCGGCACATCGCCATTCTTGAAGACGAGTGTTTCGAGCGTGTCGATGCCGAGGATCATCTCCAGGGCCTCTGGGGAAGTGCCGGTCTCGCGGATCGAGAGCTCCTTGAGCTTCGGCAGTCCGGCGATCACCTCAACCGTGGCGTTGGTCATCCGCGGCAGGCTCCAGATATCGAGCACGGCGAGCTCTGTGGCGTCAGCCAGGCTCGCCAGCCCCTCGTCGCCAACGCTTGTGAGCTCGTGGAGGTAGAGCCGGCGGAGCTTTGGCATGGTGCCGAGCGTTGGCATGGCAGCATCGCCGACCTCAGGCAGGTCACGGAGCGTCAGGCGGTCGAGCACGGGCATGCCAGCAAGGGCCAGCACCCCTTCATTTCCAAAGCCCTGGCAGCGGAAGATCTCGAGGGAGGTCAGGTTTTCGAGCGTGCGGAGCTGTTCGCCGCAGCTGCTGGAAACGGCGAAATCTTGCATCAGGATCGCCCGCAGCGAGGGGCTCTGGGCAAGGCCTTCGATGCCACCATCACTGACGATCGTGCTGCGGTGCTT
>CALCGM010000148.1 GCA_937900985.1 uncultured Planctomycetaceae bacterium
GGGGGAAGTCGAGGTTGTCGAGCTTTCCGGCAAACAGGGTTTTGTGCAGCGACCACTCCGCCAGCGAGATGTCAAACAGCGGCGAGTCGGCACCGTGGGCGGTCGTGGTGCCGAGGCTGACGAGCCCGCAGGCAGCGAGCCCCTGGCCCACGGCACCCAGAAAACCCCGGCGGGACAGGCTGGGCATGGAAAGGGATTCTGTCGGCAGCGAGAGAGCGGTGGAGCGTGGCATCGGCAAAATTCCTGGTGATCACATGGAGGAGAATCGCCCATACGATAGCCTCTGAGCCATCGCCGGGAAACGGCCGCGGCCGCCCTTTTTACGCTCTCCCACTGCCTGCACTCGGGGCGTGTCGCCACGCTTGTCATGACCAGCTCTCAGACTTCCTCGTCCGGCCGGCTGGCCGTCGTGACCTTCGACTGGCTTCCCGCCTGGATGCTGACCAGCTGGGGCACGACCTGGCTGGCCACCCCGGCCTTCGACGCTTTGGCAGCCCGGGGCGTTGTTTTCGACGCGATGATGGCGCCGGGGGATGATCTCGCCGCCACGCTCCGGGCCGTCGTCGGGCCAGCGTGCGAGCGGCTCGGGGGGCTGCCATCGCTGGCCTCGCTGCTGGTGACGGACACACCGGCTGTCGCTCGCGGGCCGCTGGGCCGCCATTTTCGGGATGTGGTCGAGGAGCCGGCCGAACCGGCTGGGCGATGCGCTGAGGAGGAGGGCGACACCGCCCTGGGCGAGCTCTTTGCCGCCGTCGCCGAAGCGGTGCCCGCCGTGGCGGAGGAGCCCTGCTGGCTGTGGTGCCATGCAGGCAGCCTTGGAGTCGCTTGGGATGCGCCGCTGGAGTTTCGCGACAGCCTCGTCGGGGAGGACGATCCTGAGCCGCCGCGGTCGGCGGCGATTCCGAGCTGTGTGGTGGCTGCCGACGACGACCCTGACCGTATCCTCGGGATTCGGCAGGCGTTTGCGGGGCAGCTGATGCTCGCCGATCGGATGCTCGGCTTCCTGCTGGAGATTCTCGACGGCCTTGGCGGAGAGCCGTGGACAGTGGTGGTGGCCGGGCTCCGCGGCATGCCGATGGGGCTGCATGGCGATCTCGGTCTTTCCTCAGCCGGGAGCCGGCCGTTGCTGCCGTATGGCGATCTCGTGCAGATGCCGGTGATCGTTGCCGACGCTCGTGGCCGCATGGCGGGCCAGCGGTATGGCGGGCTCCTGGCAGCCGAGGATCTGGGGGCCTTTTGTGCCGAGAGCCTCGCGGTCCATGACGCATCCTCGCCGCCGTCGCCGCTTGCGGGCCTGCTGGCCCGATGGGCGTGCACACCGCGAGAGCAGGTGGTCAGCACGACGGCCCGAGGCGTTTCCCTGGCAACGAAAGAGTGGCGGATGGTGGTTGAGCGGCCGGCTTCTGGTGGGGATGGGGGGGCTGGGAGGCTGCGGCTGTTTGCCAAGCCCGATGATTTCTTTGAGCAGTGCGACGTGGCCGACCGGTGTGGTGTGGTGGTCGACGACCTGCAGGAGCAGCTCGCCGCTGCGGCGGCTGCGGACACCACCGGCGAAAGCGGCCCGTAACGCTGTTTTTGGCTGAAAAGCGGCTTTGTGGCAGCCGCTTGGGATCGCTACGATCCCGCCCTCACCTGCGGCCCCGTGCGGCCGCGGTCTGGGAAACCCTCCAGCCGTCGCACCGCGATGACCGTCCCGCCCGCCATGATCTGGTCCTGCTGCTTCCCGCGAGCCCGTGTGGTGCTTGTGGGGCTGCTGCTGTGTCTGCAGGGTGTTGGCGGCATGGCCTGCTGCTGGGCGGCCGAGAGCGTTTTTTCGCAGGCAGCCAAGCAGGCGACTCGCCGTCCGCTTCCGCCGCCGGTCACCCTTCGCATCGCCTGGGGCGGCGGCCTTGACCGCAGCTGGCGAGGGGCGATTCGGCTTGTGCCCGATGAAGGGGCCGCCGACGACTGCGGCGAGATCGTGCATGTGGCGTCGCTCTGCGGCGATGCCGACCCCCAGCTGGGCCTGCGGATCGACCACGCAGCGGTGGAGTTTGGGCAGACGCCCCCCCGCGACTTCGACGGCTTCGACATCACCATTGCCGACTGGCATCACTGCCGGCTGGTTGTGGAGCTTGAAGGCACCGACGGCCCGTTCTCGACGCGGCTCGATGAGCCGGTGGTGCAGTTTCTGCTCAGAGGGAAGCAGCAGGCGATCGATCGCGACGGCAACCGCCTCTCGGTGGCACGCGCCGATGGCGATGATCTCCGCGTCTCGTTTGGGGGGGAAGGGCCCGACGCATCGGCGGTTCGCCATGCGGGCGAAGTGCTGACGCTCTCGATTGAGCCATCGCTGCCGGTGCGGAGCCAGAGCGGAACGCGGCGGGAGCTGCAGGTGGCGCTGCTCCGCCCGGAGGATGGCAAGGCGATCCACTCCCAGACCCACGCCCTGCTCGACGACGAGGAGCGTGATGTCGCGGCGGCTGATGGTCGCGTGCTCCGCAGCTATCAGCAGGTGGCCTGCGAGGTGCCGTTGCCCGATGACGAGGGGGTGTATGAGCTGGAGCTGAGCGTGCTGGAGTCGGGGGGGCTGCGGTGGGCACGGCCTCTGACCACCCGCCGGCTGCAGCTCGTGGCGGTCGGCCGTCAGCCCGCCGCCCGCCCGGAAACGGAGGCGTGGGAAACCCTCTATGAGTTTGACGCCGGCAGCCCTCGGCTCTTCGATCGGCTGCGACGGCTCTCCGGCATTTCCACGATGCCGTCGGTGCCGCTGCCCGCGGTGCCCTCCATCGACCTGCCCTCGATGGGGTCGCTGACCACGAGGCTGTCTGGGATCGGTCGGATACCAGGGTTTGGTGGCAGTGATGACGCCGCGGAGAGTGTGCTGCCCGCGGGTAGCACTGTGGCCGCACGTTCGATCGATGCCCTGCTTCCGCGGTTCAGCGGTCCCTTGCCCGGCGGGCATGGGATGCCGGCCAAGCATCCCCTCGGCATGATGCTTGAGCTGCCACCGTCTGCAGACAGCAACAACCCGGCGTGGGAAGCGATCGTGGTGCCAGGGGCAACGCCCGGTAGGCCGCACCTGCTGGAGATCGACTACCCCACCGACCAGGAGGCGATGGTCGGTGTGTGCGTGCTGGAGCCCAACGATCTCGGCGTGGTGGATCGTGTCGTCTGGGCTGGCGGCTTTGTGTCGCGGAACACGGGCTTTGGTGAGACCGCCGAGGCCAGCCGCTACCAGCAGGTGTTTTGGCCGCAGACAAAGACCCCAATGGTGGTGCTGCTCAATCTCTCGCCCCGGCAGGAGGTGATGCTCGGCCGCATGCGAGTGCTCGCTGGCCCCTCGCGGCTGCCCGCCTCGACGGTGGCCACGCCAGGCCGAGCTCGCAAACGAGTCCTTGGCCTGCTGTCCAAGCCCGAATTTTCCCGCTTTGGCGTGGCAGCGGGGATTGATGGTGAGACGGGGCGGCCGGCGGATGACTGGGCCATGTTTTCCCGTGCCGCCGAGCGGATGGCCGAACTTGTCGAGCATCGGGCAGCTGCCGGTGCGATGGTGACGGTCTACGCCGATGGCACGCCTCTCTGGCCGTCGCAGGTGCATAGCGGCGGGAGCCGCTGGGACAACGGCCAGGTCGCTCAGTCAGGGAAGCACGCCGCTGCCAAGGATGTGCTGGAACTTCTCTGCAGGGTGTTTGGCCGCGAAGAGCTCGAGCTGGTGCCTGCGATCGAGTGTCGGGGGCCGCTTGCTCCGCTGGAAGCCTTGCGGCTTCGCGAAGGCAGTCTTGCCGTGGGCATTGAGTGTGTGGGCGGTGATGGCGAGCCGCCTCCTGGCGACGATCCGCTGGTTGCCTACAACGTGCTCGATCCGCGGGTGCAGGATGCGATCGAACAGCTGGTGCTCGATCTCGCGCGGCGGGTGGCTGACCGGCCTGCGGTGTCAGGGATCGCCCTGACGTGTCCGCACGACGGCTGGCTGCATCTGCCGGGCGTTGCCTGGGGGCTCGACGACGCCACGATCGGCCGCTTCATGTCCGACACCGGCGTGGAGATGCCGATGACCGGCAGTGGCCGTTTTGCAGAACGAGCTGCCCTCGTCACGGGCGCCTACAAGGGGGCCTGGCTGGAGTGGCGGTGTGGGCAGGTGGCTGCCTTTCATCGCCGGCTCGCCGACGCCGTCGCGTCGCAGGCCGGCGCGATCGATCTCCAGATTGTGCCCACGACCCTGTTTTCGGAGGGCCCGCTTGCCAAGCGTTTCCGACCTCGGCTGACGACCAGCAGCGGTGAGCAGGGGCTGCTGCGAGAGATCGGGTTTGATGTGGAGCTGATCACCGCACACCCCCAGCTGGTGTTTGTGCGGCCTCAGGTCCACCGAGGTGATGGCGAACTTGTGGCAGAAAGCACCCTGCGGGCAGCCAACCGGTCGCCACGGCTGGCAGCCGACATCAGTCTGGCTCAGCGTCGGGGCGGGGTGCATCTGGAACTGCCCAGCGAGGTCGCCCTGGCCGCCGTGCTGCGGGCGGCACCCTTCTCGGCGGTCAACGGAGACAGCGAAGCGGTGGCACTGGTGCATGCGGTCGCCAGCAATGGCGAGGCCAGCGAAGCGATCAGTGGCCCTCTTGCCGGCAATGACGTCGAGGTGGTCATCGATGGCACGCTGTTCACCGGCATTGGGCAGGTCAGGAGGCAGGCTGCGCGAGCAGCTGTCGCCATGCTGCCGGCCCGCGAGATGCAGTCGCTTGAGTCGGTGGCGAGGCCGCTGGTGGTTCGCAGTGCCATGGAGGCTGGTGCCGTAGTGGCCAGTGTGGTCAACGCATCGCCGGTTGCCTGCGTGGCGCGACTGCACGTCAGCGCTGCGGGCAGTTCGGCGGTGGACGCGGCCAGCGGAGATCTCCTGCCAGTCGACGAGGGCGTCGTTGAAGTGCCGCTGGAGCCTTGGGGGCTGCGGGCGGTGCGGCTTGTGGAGTCGGCCGAGATTACGACCGCTGAAGTGGCGTTTGCCGAAGAGCTCCAGGCTGTCGTGACGCAGCGGCTGCAGAGGCTTCGCGAGCGGCGGGGCGTGCTCGACTATCCCGTTGCCTTGGAGTCGCTCGACAACCCAGATTTCGAGCTCCCGGTCGTGCGGCGGGCCGTGCCGGGCTGGGAGCTGGTGGAGAAAAGCCGGGGCACCCTGACTGCAGTTGAGGGACGCAGCGGTAGCGATGCCGATGACAAACCGCAGGCCGTGCAGTTTGCCTCGCCACACGGGCTTTCGACGCTGCGGAGCAATCCTTTTGCCCCGCCAGCCACCGGCCGCCTGAGTGTGGCGGTGTGGCTGCGGATCGAAGAGGGCAATCCACAGCCGCCGCTGCGGATCGCCGTTGAGGGGCTCCAAGGGAGGCAGGAATACTATCGATTCGCGCCGGTGGGGCAGGGCGAGGCGGCCATGCCGCTCTCCTCAGAGTGGTCGCAGATCGTCTTGCAGGTCGACGACCTGCCGACGCAAGGGCTGGAGTCGCTCCGCGTGAGGCTCGATCTGCTCGGGCCGGGCAAGGTCTGCGTCGATGAAGTGCGGGTCTATGACCTGGCGTTTGATGAGCCGCAGCGGGTGCAGCTCTCAAAAATGCTGGCCCTGATCGACCATCAGCTCAACGCCGGCGATCTCGGCGGAAGTGTGATCGAACTCGACGGCCACTGGCCGCGGTTTCTTGAGGCCCACATCGACGAGCAGGCCGTGGCCATCGCGGCCGAAGAAGGCGATCGGCAGCGGGCAGCGGCCGCTGCTGAGGCCAGCCGGCAGCCGGAGCGAACCGGCATGTTCGACCGTCTCCGCCAGTGGTGGCAGTGAGCCGTCCGCTCGGCTGCGTGAGCAGACTGAGAAACACGTCTGCCGCCGCAGGATGCGGCGACTGGGGCCCTCTGAAACCTCGGCTTTTGGGCTGTCGCTTCAGTGGGGAACGGCCATGAAGGGCTTTTCCACGGACAGCTAGCCTGGTGGCCAGCTGAGCGATCGGCCGCCGAGGAGATGCAGGTGCAGATGGTCAACAGACTGGCCGCCTTCGCTGCCAGTGTTGATCACCACGCGGTAGCCCTCGGCCAGCCCGAGGTCCCGGGCGATCTGGCTGGCTGTGCTCAGCAGATGGCCCAGCAGCCCGGCATCGTCCCCGGAGGCGTGGGCAAGTGACTCGATCGGCTTCTTGGGGATCACGAGCACATGCACCGGCGCCTGCGGGGAGATGTCGTGAAAGGCCAGGCAGAGGTCATCTTCAAACACGATCTTTGCTGGGACCGTGCGGTCGATGATCTTGGAGAAGATCGTCTCAGGCATCGCCTTCGCTCCATGGGGGGCGGCAGTCGGGCTGGGTTCACGGCCACGACCCGACCGCCGACTCGCTCACGAGGAGCGGGAACGGCTGCGACGCGACCTCTTGGGCCGGGGCATCGACCACTCGCGGGTGAGCACCTCAAACACCTCCGGCGTCTCGTAGCGTACCACGGTCTTCCCTTCGGGCATCGGGCCGACGAGATGCCGAAAAACCGGGGCGCCACGCAGGTCGAGATCGGTTGAGCAGTCGTCGATGCCGATCTGCATGTGGGCTCGCAGGATCGGTTCTGGTGAGTCGTAGTCGTGGATGACGAGGTCGCCGTCCCGGTTTTGGCTGACGAGCCGCCACGTGTTCTTTTCCATCAGGTTCTCCCTATGGTCGATGGGGCGGCCGGCCGGCGCCCCGTCATCGCCACTCTTGCAGCATCGGCAGGCTGGCGGACGATCCGCACCGCGGTCGCTCGGCCTCGTCGGCATCGTCAGAACCGGCGTCGCCGCTACGGCGGGCGCCTGCGGCATAGGCGTTGCAGGCGGTCGGTCAGGACGGTTGCTCCACGTGGTCGCGGGCAGGCCCCGATCTGCGTCGGGAGGGCGTGAGCCGCCCCGCTGCCACGCCGCGGCCGAGAGCGTTTGCCGCACAACGCCTGGCCAAACGCAGCTCGCTGAGGGCCGAAGACCAGACCTGTTTTCTCCGCAAACACTGGGTGCTGAACTTCGGGTGTCGACCGACACGGAGGGCAAGCGAATTGGCCAGCGGTCTGACTCGAAATCAGTAAGAAGTGCCAAAACGCCCAGGAAAAGTCCGGTGTTTTCTTTGCTCAACGCCTGCGCAACTTTGAAAACACAAGCCTGCCTGCACAGATTGCCACCCATGAACAGGTAGCCATGCCCCTGGGCCTCTGTGAGGCGATTCTAGGCCGGGGTTGCTTCGCGGGTCGCCGAGTCGCCTGAGGCGCTGATCGGCCGTCGGCCATGGTAGCGGGCCATGGTCCGGCGAGACGGGCGGCGGCTCGAGCGGAGCCGTTCCAGCGCGAAGGGCGGCCGTGCACAGTAATCGCAGCCGGTGCTCGAGATGCCCCCGCTTCGTTTGCTCGGCCTCCGAGCCTTGCGATCGGCTGATGGCGAACCGCCCTGCCCCGCGGATAGTGTACGG
>CALCGM010000149.1 GCA_937900985.1 uncultured Planctomycetaceae bacterium
CCCGCTTCTTTGACCACTTCGCCACCGCCTGCCCTGGCGTGACGGTGCACATCGAAACCATCTCCGGCTTTGCACGTGAGATGAAGCTCTTCGACCACGACTTCTGGCAGGCCTACCCCGGCCTGACAGCAGCCGAGCTGGCTCCCTTCCTCGCCCTGGCTCGGCGAGGCCAGCCGATCGATCCCTTCCGCCCGCCGGAAGGCCCGCCGCGAGCCGAGGCCGAGCAGCAGTATCAGCTGGCCGAACTTGCGCGAAGCATCCGCTACTGCCGCGAAACCCTCGGCCTCGGCCTCCGAGGCTAAACCACGGTGCGAGCGTTCGCCGACCCACCTTGCTGGTCCATGAAACGGGACGGGTCCTCGGGCCGCGAAGCGGCCTCGGCGAAGCCGAGGTGCCTGCGGCACCCGAAGACCCGTCCCGCTTACAACACAGAAGACCCGTCCCGCTTGCCGCACGCCTCCTGAGTTTTCACGGATGAGAAGTGAAGGGCGGTGTAGAGCTACGCGGGGCCCTGCAGGGCGGCCTGCAGATGTGGCAGGATCTCGAGCAGGCGGCGGTGCCGCTGGTAGCTCTGGGACAGCGTGGCCACGGCGTCAGGCCGCGGGGTGAACCGCTGGGGTCTGCCGCTGGCGTGAGCGGCGAGGTGCTCGGGCCAGGAGAGCGTCTGCCCGTCGAGCCTCGCCTTGCGATACTTGGCCATCAGGGCGGCGCCGTAGGCCGTGCCTTCCACCGCGCCGTCGGGGATGGTGACCGGGGTGTTGAACACGTCGGCCAGCAGCTGCCCCAAGGCCGGGGTTTTCACCAGCCCGCCGGAGAGCACGATCTCGGTGCGAGGGAAGCCCTGCTCCTCGAGCTCGTCGCAGCCGACCCGCAGGTTGAACATCGTCGCGGCCAGCATCGCTTTGGCGGCATTGCCGGCATTGGCGTTGTCTGGATTGAGGCCGACGACCAGGGCTGTGCCTCCATGCGAGACGCCCACCCCGGGCTCGTCGTCCATGAAGGGCAGGGCGGCGAGGCCACCGCAGTCGTCGGCCGCAGCCACGACCTGTGGCATCACCGCATCGAAGCTGCCGTGGTCGCCAGCGAGCATCTCCACCATCGTGTTCATGGCGGTGGTGCCGTTGCGAATCCAGACCATGTTGATCGGCCGTCCGTCGGGGGCGCAGAAGTGGTCGATCGCCTGGGAGACGCCTTGAAACGGCCGGTCTCCCACGGCGTTGGCCACCACACTCGTGCCGAAGCTCATCGCCACCATGCCCGGCTCGGCGATCAGCGAGCCGGCCAGGGCCGAGGGCTGGTCGCCTTCCGCCGGGGCCACGGGGGTGCCCTCGGGGAGCCCGAGGATGGCCGCTCCGTGGGCGGTCAGCGAACCGCCCTCGTCTCCGGCCATCCGCACCGTCGGGAGCAGCGATGCGAGCGAGCGGCCGCAGCCGGCGGTCAGCGTGTCGTAGGTGGCGAGCCGTGAGGCGTCGTAGCTGCCGGTGGCCTGATCGATGGGGAACATGCCCGAGGCGTCACCGACCCCGAGGTTCCAGCTGCCGGTGAGCCGCCAGGCGAGCCAGCCGGAGGGGGTCGTCAGGTGGGCGACGCGGGCGGCCACGTCGGGCCGGGTGCGGATCGTCCAGAGCCAGCGGGTGGCGGTCATCCGTTTCGGACACTTCACGCCGAGGGCTTCGGTGAGCTCATGCCCCTCGGCCTCGTTGCGGCCGTCGCACCAGAGCCGAGCTGGGGCCACGACTTCGCCGGCATCATCGCAGAGCACCTCGCCGTGCATCTGGCCGCAGAGGCCGACCGCGAGCACCTCCATCTCCACGCCGCGGTCGGTGAGCTGCTGACGCAGGCTGCCCATGGCTGCCTGGAGGGCGGCCTCCCAGTCAGCGGGCTGCTGCTCATAACACTCGGCGGCCAGGCCGGGCACCATCTCGTAGCCTGCCTCTCCGGTGGCCAGGATCGTGAGGGCCTCGTCGGTGAAGATCACCGACATGCCCTGTGTGCCCAGGTCGATTCCCAGATAACCGCGGTGCGTCATCACGTCTCCCCGTCTGTTCTCGCGAGCCCCTGTGGTGGAAAGCGGTTACTATACGGCCTTGAGGGCTGCGGCGAAGTGTCCGCCACAGTGGCCTGGTCGATGGTCCTTCTGGCTCTGCCGCGGAAAGGATGCTTGATGCTCATGCGACCGTATTCACTGGCCCCGGTTCGGGGGGGATGGGGCGTTCAGGCCCGGGCCGCGCTGGCTGTCTGCCTCTGCCTGCTCGGGGCGTTCGGTTTTGGCCGGGCCCGAGCCGCATCGCCGCCGGTGAGCGTGACGGAGGCCGTGGCGGCAGCGGTGCGGCTGGCGACGGCAGGGCCGACGGGCGGCCAGGCGGTCTTGGCAGCCGATGCCGATCTCGTGGCTGCGATCGAGCCGTCGATGCTCGTGCCCTGCCTGGCGGCTTTTGCGGAGGCCACACCGGCCGGCGTCAACTGGCTTTCCAGCGGCCTTGACCGCGCGGTGGAGCGACTGGGCGATGCGGTGCCGATCGACGACCTGACAACGTTTGTGGCTGATGTTTCCAGGCCGGCCCGCGGCCGCGTGCTTGCTGAGCGATGGCTCCGCAACCGCGACCCCGCTCGGGCTGCGGAGCTGCTCGATGGCATGCTTGCCGATCCCGCGTTGCCGCTGCGGCGGGCGGCCATCGAGAAGCGGCTGGCCGCGGTGGAGGATGTCAGCGAGGCTCAGCAGCTGGCGGTCTACCGCGAGATGCTCGCGGCGGCCCGCGACGTCGATCAGGTGCAGGCGATCGCGGCCTGGCTGCGTGAGCATGGGGAGACGGTCGACGTGTCTGAGGTGCTCGGCTTTGTGAAGCGGTGGCGGGTGAGTGAGGCCTTCGACAACGTCGGTGGCATCGGATTTGCCGCGGTCTATCCGCCGGAGCAGGCCGCGGCTGCCCCGGACACGACCGACTGGCACGAGGTGGCTGCGGAAGGGGATCAGGGGGCAGTCGACCTCAATGCCGCCCTCGGAACCCGCAAAGGCGTCGTGGCCTATGCCGTCGCCGAACTGGACATGTCACGTGGCCGCACGGCGGAGGTGGCCGAAGTGCGGATCGGCAGTCCGTGTGCCGTGGTGGTCTGGGTCAATGGTGAGAAGGTGATCGACCGTGAGATCTACCACGCCTCCGAAGCGATCGATCAGTATGTCGGCGAAGCCATGTTTCGGGCGGGCACCAACACGATTCTCGTGAAGTGCTGCCAGAACGAGCAGACCGAGTCGTGGGCGGCTGACTGGAAGTTTCAGCTCCGCGTCTGTGATCCCCTCGGCACACCTCTGGGAGTTCAGCCATGAGCACCACGTCGCTTGTTTCGAATCTCTTTCGCCGCCGCTGCGCCGCTGCGGCGGCAGGCCTGCTGCTTGGTGCGGCCCCGGCGGCGGCTGGCGACTGGCTCGGCTTCCGTGGCAACGACGGCAGCGGCGTGGTCGCCGAAGCGACGATCCGACACAGCTGGAGTGAGGACGAGGGCATTGCCTGGAAGGTCGATCTGCCTGGCCGTTCGGTGGCCAGTCCGATCGTGGTGGGCGACCTGGTGGTGGCCACAGCCTCCAGCGGCCCTCAGCAGGATCAGCTCCATCTCGTGGCTGTGGATCGGGAAACCGGGGAAGTCCGCTGGGAGCGGATCTTCCAGGCGACCGGCCGCACGCTCTGCCATCCAACGAGCGCCGTGGCGGCCTGCACCCCGGCCAGCGACGGCGAGCGGATCGTCGCCCTCTACTCCTCGTGCGACCTCTTCTGCGTCGATCTGGAAGGCCGGCTGCTCTGGCAGCGAAACCTCGCCGTTGAGCATCCCCGTTCCGGCAACGACGTGGGGATGGGGGCGAGCCCGCGGATCATCGACGACGCCGTGTTCGTGCAGATCGACTGCCAGGGGGATGCCTTTGGCTCAGCCATCGAGCTCGCCACGGGAGACGACCGCTGGAGCGTGACCCGTGCCAAGATTGCCAGCTGGGCGAGCCCGCGTGCGGTGGATCTCGAAGGCCAGGGGGCCTGCGTGCTGATGCAAAACCCCCGGGGCCTTGAGCTGCGGAGGGTGGGAGACGGAGCCGCTGTCTGGCTCTGGGAAGGTGACGTCAGCGGCATTCCGATGGCCGCCACGGCTGCCGGCCTGATCTACGCCCCAACCAACGGGATTGCCGCCCTTGATCCCTCGGCCGAGACGGGGCGGCCGCAGTGGCAGCAGCCGAAGCTCTCCTGCGGGATTGCCAGCCCGGTCGTGTTTGGCGAGAGCGTCGCCAGCCTCAATCGTGGTGGCGTTTTGGCCGTGGCCGATGCGGCCGACGGCTCGGTTCGCAAGCAGGTGCGGCTTGCTGGCACCTTCTGGGCGAGCCCCATCGTCGTGGGCGACACGATTGTGGCGGTCAACATGGAGGGCACGACGTTTGTCGTGGAGGCCGGGGGCGACTACGCCATCCTCGCTGAGAACCAGCTGCCCGGGAGTTTTCCGTCGACGCCCGCTGCTGCCGATGGCAGCCTCTACCTGCAGTCGGAAACGGCCCTCTGGAAGACGGCAGCGGCCGAGTAGGCCAGGGGGCTTGTTGGTCGGTGTCTGTTGGAGTGGGTCGCTCGGGGTGAGCCCGGGGCTGCCCCTCCGGACGCTCATCTCGGCCATCCCTGGCCCTTCGCTCGCGCGGCTAATGGACGGCGTTTTGGAGTGGGCCGCTCGGGGTGAGCCCAGGCCGATTCGCCGAGCGTTCGCTTCGCCATCCTG
>CALCGM010000150.1 GCA_937900985.1 uncultured Planctomycetaceae bacterium
GAAGAGTACTACCAGACCAACGAAGAAGACCGCGAACGGGTGAAAGGCCAGGCCGAAATCATCGTGGCCAAGCAGCGAAACGGCCCAACCGATGACGTCAAGCTCCTCTGGCAGCACGAGCAGACCCGCTTTGTCAATCTCGAGCAGCGGTCCTACGACGAGTTTGAACAGTTTGGCGGCTACTGATCGGCTCAAGAATGCGGTGGGAGCCAGCATGGCCTGCCCACGAGCCGGTTCGCTCAGCGGCTCCCCCGGATGAGACCGGGCACAACCTCGAGATCAAGCGGGTCACGCTCGCCTCGCTCAATCCGCTCCCAGGCGATGGCCCCCATCGCTGCGTTGTCGGTGCAGAGTTCTGGTGGCGGGAGGAGCAGGTCGATCCCGGCTTTCGCTGCGTAGGCCGCGAGAGACGCTCGGAGCAGACTGTTGGCGGTCACCCCGCCCCCCACCGCCAGCAGGTCGCAGCCGGTCTGCTCAACGGCCAGCCGCACCTTGGCCACCACCGTGTCGACGGCGGCCTGCTGAAACGACGCTGCGAGGTCGTGCAAACGAGCCCCGACAGGGGGAGGCGTGTCGGCAGCAGCCCCGGGTGGTCGCACCTGATAGCGAAGCGCCGTTTTGAGTCCGCTAAAACTCATGTCGAGGGTGGTTCGATCGCGAGCGAGTGGCCGTGGGAAGCGAAACGCCTGCGGATTGCCTTCGAGAGCCGCCCGCTCAATGGCTGGCCCGCCGGGATACCCCAGCCCAAGCAGGCTCGACGCTTTATCGAAAGCCTCGCCGATGGCGTCGTCGATCGTGCCCCCAAGGCGTTCCATCGTCAGCGGCGACGTCACATGCAGCAGCGACGTGTGGCCCCCACTGGCGACCAGGCCCACGCAGGGATAGCGCATCCGGTGCGGATCGGCCAGGCGGCAGGCATAGAGGTGCGCGGCGATGTGGTCGTAGCCGATCAGCGGACGGTCAAACGCCACGGCAATCATCTTGGCCGCGGACATTCCGACAAGAAGCGAGCCGACCAGGCCGGGTCGCACGGCAACGGCCACCGCTTCAAGATCCCTCCGCCCTACGCCAGACCGCTCGATCGCCTCGTCGATCACCGGAACGATTCGCTCGACATGGGCCCGACTGGCCACCTCTGGAACCACGCCGTGCCAGCGGGCATGGATCTGCTCCTGGCTCGCCACCACGCTCGAGAGCACCTCCCGCGAGCGGCTCACCACAGCAGCAGCGGTTTCGTCACAGGTTGTCTCAATCGCAAGCAGAGGCATCGGGCGATGACAGGCGGCAAGCCGCTCTGCCCGCGGACATGGAGGCTCGGGGAACGAGGAGCCGTGTGCTCAGAAGTCGTACCACATCCCGACACCGAAGCGATTCTGATTGTAGAACACAAACTCGTACTGCGGATCGGAGCCATAAAGATACTCGACCCCGATCCGGTAGAGCTTTTCACTTTGCCGGCCGCGCCAGAACCAGCCCGCCTGCACGCAGACATTGCCGCCGAAATCGAGCTCCTGCCGCAGCATGCTGTTGACCGCCAGAAAGGGCTTTCCCCATCCACCGGTCGGCCGCGCCTGCAGGAGCTCCGTGCCAAACTGGAACTCCCACGGCTTTGAGCCACCGGCATTGAAGAAGGAGTAGCCCACCTCCCCGTAGAGCCGCATCCAGTCGAGGGGATACCAGCTCCCACCGAGCACAATCACGTCACGGACGTAGTTGACCCTGGGGAATGTCGGGTTTTTGATCATGAACTCATCGCCGAGATGAGCGCTGTTGTGGTAGTACGCGAGTTTCGACTGCCAACGGCCGTTGCTGTAGACCAGCGGAACGCCGAAGCGGTAGTCGCCGCTGCGGAAGTCGCGGTCATCCTCAGGATCGAGCCGCACGAACGCCGCTCCCTCGATCTGCACCTCAAACCCCTGCGGATGCAGCACGGTGTCAGACCCGTAGCGAAGGATGGACGCCCGGCCGCCGAGCGTTGAATCCCAGAGCCAGCCCTCAGCATGGCCCGGCTCTGTCAGCGACGGCGCGGTGTCGTCGTACCAGACGGTGCCCAGCCGCGGCTCCTTCGGCCCGGCAAGGTAACTGGTGTAGATCAGGTTGTTGGGCATCAGCTGCCAGGACCATGGCCGCGGCGCCCAGAGATCGTCCCACTGCTCGGGAAAACCGGTCGCGACACGATCGCCGGGTCGCGATGACTGTTGGTAGAAGTCGTCCTGCCAGACCTCGTAGGGAGGACCGAGGAGGACGGGGCCTGCCACAGGGTCTGGCAACGGTTCAATCGCTCCCGAAAAGTCCGGCTCTGTGCCGGGCGGAGTCTCGTAGGCGGGCTCGACAGGCTGCGGCGTCGCGGCGGCCGGCTCAAGAGCCTCCAGAGCGAGGCCGCGGCTGCCCCCTCCCCAGCCCACGAGGCAGGCCAGGATCAGCAGCAGTCGCGTTGGCACACTGTGCCACGCGGCGTGTCGCGACCGAGAGGCTCGCGAAGGCAGCTGGCAGAAGAGATGTCTTGGTGTCATCGATGAAGCCGCCACTTCGCGATGCTCGTGCCGCGAATTGTCAGGAGGGGAACGTGGTGGCAGACTCTAGAGATATCAGGACTGGCGAAGTAGGTCAGTTCAGCGAGCCTTCAACGACCCCATCCATCGCTGGCTTCCGGGCGATCTGCAGCAAGAGGGCAAGCTGGGCTGCCTTGCTGGCCCCGCCGCCCGGCGGCCAACCGACCGACCACGGACCGGCTGGCTCGCGTGTGACCAGGCCGACTTTTCTCTCTTTGGAGATCGACGCATGCCCGCCGCTGACGCCTCACCTAGCGAATCCTCCGCCACGTCCGCCGCGTTGGCTGCCGCGCTCGGTCGCATTCCCAGCGGCCTCTCTCTCGTCATGTGGCGAGACGGCGAGGCCGACCGCGTGATGCTCGCGAGCTGGGTGATGCAGGCTGGGTTCGACCCGCCGGCGATCAGCGTTGCCGTGGAGAAGTCTCGCGACGTCCTCCCCTTTTTGCAGCAGGGTGGCCGATTTGTCGTGCATCTGCTCGGCAGTGACAATCGCGGCCTGATTGGCCGGTTTGCCAAGCCCACGCCGCCAGGGACGTCCCCCTTTGCAGGCCTCGACATCGAGCGGAGCGACTGCGGTGCGGCCGTTCTTGCCGGCGTCGCCAACGTGCTCGCATGCCGAGCCACAGGCTCGTGCCCGGCAGGAGACCATGAGGTGGTTGTGGCGACGGTTGAGCGGGTCATCCGGAGCGATGATTCCGTGGATCCGACGGTCCACATCCGCAAGAACGGCCTCCGATATTGATCGCACGGCACTGGACGGCGGCAGCTGGAAACGGAAAACTGTGCGAAGCGCTTGCTCGGGCATCTGCTCTGTGGGCGGGGTTCTGTGAGGGAAGCGACACGATTTGGGGGAGTTCGAACCGATGATGTCTCGATTTGCACACCGGAAGCCTGCTGCCTGGCTGGCACTGCTCGGCCTCGCCTTCATCGTGAGCGGCTGCGGCCCGCAGGAGGAGGCCGGCACAGACGATGGGGCCGCTGGTGCAGGCACCAAGCGATTCATCTTCCTGACCAATGGTGACGACCCCTTCTGGGATGCCTGCAACGCTGGCCTCCAGGATGGAGCCGAGCAGAACTATTTTGCTTCGAGGGGGCTGTCGGTCGTCATGGAGAAGAACAACGGCACCGCCCAGGGACAGATTGAGAAGCTTCGGCAGTTCGGCAGCCAGCCCGACATTGCCGGGGTGGCGATCTCGGTGATCCAGGCCGACAACACCGCCATTGCCGACGAGATGCGGAATCTCGCCAGCAAGGGCGTGCATGTCATCACCGTCGATGGCGACGTCAATCGCGACACCCTCCGCGACGCCCGGCCCTACTACATCGGCACCGACAACGTCGTGGCCGGCCAGGTGCTCGGACGTGCGGCTGCTGTGCTGCTTGCAGACCGCGGCCTCGAGGAAGGAGGCTATGTGCAGTTTGCGGGTTTCACCGACAACGACAACGCCCGGGCCCGGATGAATGGCTTTCAGAAGGCTGTGGGGGAGAGTTTCTCGCAGGTCGACCGCATGAGCGATGCGATGGACCTCTCCAAGGCTCGCGACAACGTGCGGGCGTCGCTGGTCAATCATCCCAATCTGGTCGCCCTGGTCGGCATCTGGGCCTACAACGCCCCTGCCATTGCCGAAGTCGTTGAAGAGCGAGGAGCCCGCGACCAGACAACGATTGTGACCTTTGATGCCCAGGCGGCTGCGATCGAGCACATGGCCAACGGCCGCATCGACGCCATGGTGGTGCAGAATCCCTTCGACATGGGCGTCAAGGCAGTCGAGCTGCTGCTGGCGATGCATGAAGAAGACCAGGCCGCCATCGATGCGATGTTTCCCAACAAAGACGAGCCCGACGGCGACATCCTCACGACCGGGCTGCGGATCATCATCCCAGAGGAGGGCTCACCGCTTGAAAGCGACACCTTCGACCCAGTCCCAGCGGAGCGGATGACGCTGCCGGCGTTTCGGGAATGGCTTGCCACCTACGGGCTGACCAGTTCGTGATGCTGTCTCCACGCGACACGATGGGGAGGGCATCTCTTGACTGACAACCATTCCACGGGACGACGCTGGCCGGCCTGGTCGAGTGAGTGGACGTTGCTGATTGCCGTCGTCGTGGCCATCCTGGCGACGACCGCGATCGATTCAAACCACAGCTATCTCTACAGGCCTCTTGAGAGCCTGCGAGACATTGCCCGCAACACGGCGTTGCTGGGGATTTTTGCCCTCGGCGCAGCCGTGGTGATCATCGCCGGCGGGATCGACCTCTCGTTGGGCTCAATGATCGCCTTCTCGGGCATGGTCTGCGGCACCACAATGCTCGCCCTCGCCCCCGAGCAGATGATGGCGGCGAAGCCGGTGGGCGGCTGGGTCGTCGCGGCAGGGATCGGCATGAGCATGCTGTCGGGCCTCGCCGTAGGAACCCTGCACGCCTGGCTGGTGACCTCGATTCGGCTGCCTCCGTTTATCGCCACGCTGGCCACGCTGGTCGGCCTTCGCAGCCTGGCTCGGGCCCTCTGCGAAAGCACCACCGCCGCCCTCACGCCCTCGAAGAGCGCCCAGATCTACGTCTCGGATCCTTTCTTCAAGATGCTCCGCGACAACGTCTGGATCTCGGTGGCGGTCTTCGCTGTGCTGGCGGTGGTCACTTGGCTGCTGCTCACCCGCACGATCCTCGGCCGCCACGTGCATGCCCTCGGCGGCAACGAGGATGCCGCACGTCTGGCCGGCATCCGCACCGAGAACGTGAAGTGGTTTGCCTACTGCTTCTCCGCCATGACGGCAGCCTTGGCAGGTGTTTTCTACGTGGCCAATGAATCGGTCGCCGCCCCGGTGAACCAGGGGCGGGGGCACGAGCTCAACGCGATTGCGGCAGCCGTTGTCGGCGGCTGTTCGCTGGCGGGCGGTGTGGGCACGGTGCCCGGAACGGTCCTCGGGACTATCTTCCTGCGGGTGGTCATCGATGCTGTTTCGAAGGTGATCAAGACCGGTGCCGACGTCTACGAAGGCCTGATCGTCGGTGTCGTGGTGGTGATCGCCGTCACCTTTGGCCAGGTTGGGCAGCGGGCCGGCTCGCGGCAGCTGCTGCCGGGGCCGCTGGGCCTGGCCGCCATCCCTGTGCTCGCACTCTTCTGTGGCGGCACCGTGGCGATGACCTCGGGGGCGATGCCTGGCGTGGGGGCGGGCGTTGTCGCCCTGGGCCTGCTCGGTGGGCTGCGGGCATGGGAATCGCGTTCGGCAGCGACGGGGTGAGCAGCATGCCCGAGCCCGTGATTTCGATGCAGGGCATCACCAAGCGGTTCCCGGGGGTTGTCGCCCTCGACGATGTGAGCCTCGACGTGCTGCCCGGCGAACTCCATGCGATCTGTGGGGAGAATGGTGCTGGCAAGAGCACCCTGATGAAGATTCTTTCCGGGGTCTACGAGCCCGATGCCGGCAGCATGACGCTCGCCGGCGCACCCGTGCGGTTCTCCAACACGCGGGAAGCGGAGCAGGCGGGGGTTGCGATCATCCACCAGGAGCTTGCGCTCGTTGACGACCTGCCGGTTTTGGCAAACGTGTTTCTCGGCCGAGAGCGGCGGACTCGGCTGGGCCTCCTCCACGATCGTTGGATGGCCCGCGAAACCGCCCGCCTGCTCGAGACGCTCGAGTGTGGTGTCTCACCGCGGGTACGCACCGGCAGCCTGCGGGTGGGCGACCAGCAGCTGATCGAGATTGCCAAGGCCCTCTCGCTCGATGCCCGCATTCTCGTGATGGACGAACCCACCAGCGCCCTGACCGAGAGCGAGTCGGCTCGCCTTGAGCGGGTGATCGCCTCCCTGCTCGCTCGCGGCACCACCATTCTCTACATCTCGCACAAGATGGAGGAGGTGTTTCGGCTGGCAGACCGCATCACGGTGCTTCGCGATGGCCACACCGTGCAAACGCTCAACAAAGACACGACCAGCCCCCGCGAAATCACCTCGCTGATGGTCGGCCGAGAGATCGGCGACTCCTCGGCCATGCCACCCAGGGCTCCCGCAGAACCGCTGCTGGAAGTCACCAACCTCCACCTGCCCTGGCCGGGCCATGTTCGTGGCTATCGGCTCGACAACGTGTCGCTGACACTCCGCCGGGGTGAGGTGCTCGGTGTGGCTGGACTGATGGGAGCCGGCCGGACCGAACTGCTCGAAACGATCTTCGGCGCCTCTGATCCGAGCTGGCGGGGCACCATCAGCCTGCGTGGCCGCTCGGTCCGCTTCACCCATCCCGCCGAAGCGTGCGCCGCCGGCATTGCGATGGTCACCGAAGATCGCAAGCGGCTCGGGCTGTTTCCCGACTTCGATGTGGCCGCCAACATCAGCCTCACCGCGCTCGATCGCGCACGACGCGGCGGACTGGTCAGCCGTCGGGCGGAAGAAGCGCTCGTTGCCGAGCCGATCCGGGCCACCGGCGTGAAGACACCAGGCCCCCATGCCGCGATCACCGGACTCTCCGGCGGCAACCAGCAGAAGTGCATCATCGGTCGCTGGCTGCTGACGAAGCCGGAAGTGCTCCTGCTCGACGACCCCACCCGCGGCATCGACGTGGGCGCCAAAGCAGAGCTCTACGCCCTGATCGACCGGCTCTGCCGTGAAGGCCTGGGAGTGATCCTCACCTCCAGCGAGCTTCCGGAACTGCTCACGCTTTCCGACCGGGTGATCGTGCTGGCTGAAGGCCGACTGACCGCTGAGCTCTCCCGCAGCGAAGCCACCGAACAGCGGATCATGGAAGCCGCCACCACCGGCTGACCGATCACTGGCCGAGATACTTCGCCAGAATCCCACGGGCCCGTGCGGGATCCCGCGTGCCCAAGACGATCGCTCGGCCGTCGCGAAAGAGGGTCAGGCTGACCTCGGGCTCGACGTCAGCCCGGAGCATCCAGGGGGTTGTCGTGATCGTGCAGACGCCCTGCAGCGATCGGGCCACCGCCTCGAGATCGACACGCCCGCCCGCCGAGGCGGCAACCTGCACCGCCTCCCTGCCACACAGCACGGTGGCCGCGCCGGCTGCCTGCCGGCTGAGCCACGGTGTCTCGCCGCCGCGACAGGTCGGGCAGCCCTCGGCAGCCAGAGGCACCAGGTCAACGGTGCGCCAGCGTCCGCTCCAGAGTTCGAAGACGAGCATGCGGCCGTCCACGCAGCCTGCCCGATCGACCGGGTCGGTGGCCAGCAGTTTGATGGCCTCAGCCGCCTGCACCGCACCGACCACCATCGCCACGGGCCCGAGGATTCCGGCCGTCTGGCAGGTGGGCAGCTCACCTGGCGCTGGTGGCTCCGGCACCAGGCATCGCAGACACGCGGTCGTGCCGGGCAGGATGGCAAACACGCGGCCCTCAGCACCGATCGCCCCGCCGTAGATCCAGGGCAGCTGCCGCGTGCAGCACCACTCGTTGATCAAAAACCTAGCCTCGAAGTTGTCGCTGCCGTCGATCACGAGGTCGACGTCGCGGAGGAGCTCATCGCAGCTCTCGGCTGTGAGATCCTGCACCCGTGGGTCGAGCTCCGCCTGGTGGTCGATCGAAGCCAGCTGCGCCGCCGCGGCCACCGCCTTGGGCATCCCCGCCAGGACATCGGCCTCGTTGAGCAGGAGCTGCCTCGGCAGGTTGGACAGTTCGGCAAGATCCCGATCAATCAGCCGCAGCTTTCGCACACCGGCCCGCAGCAGGGCCGTCGCGGAAGCACCACCCAGGGCGCCCACGCCCACAATGGCCACGCGAGCCTCGCGGAGCCGCCCCTGGCCGGCCTCGCCAAACGGCTCGAACCGCACCTGACGGGAATACCGCTCGCGGTCGTCAGCAAGGTCGCCGTGCTGCTGCATGCCGTCGCTGCCCCTTCTGCATCCCTGAGCTGCCTCTTCCCGATCGCTCTGCTCAGACGGCATAGCCGGCCGGCTCCCAGAGGGGCGCGGCGTCGCCTGCCAGCCAGGCGGCCATGTCGGCCTGCAGACGGTCGCAGCCTCGTCGCTGCTCCTGCATCGTCACCCCACCCGCCCCCCGAGGCAAGGGCCGGCGAATGACGACCGGCAGCGAGGCTGGCTGCCTCCAGGCCTCGTGCGGGAGGCCGGCCTGAGAAACCACGACAGCCAGGAAGTCGATGCCCTCCAGACCGCCAGGCTGCTTCGCGACGGACGTTGGCGCCGCATCTCCTTCCAGCTGCAGGCCGAGCTGCATCGTGCCACGAAAGCTCCGCCAGGCCGCCAGGGATTCCAGATGCGGAGGCTTCACAACGACGAAACCGACTGAGGGGTGCACGGCCAGCCGCGCGACTTCTCTGCCCGCCTGCTCGCCAGTCAACTCAGCGGGCAGGTCTGCAACGAGCAACACGCCCTCGGCATCCGCCGCCTCACAGACCGCCTCTGAGGGCATCGCTGTCCAGACGGCCACGGCAGCGTCACGGGCACTCGCCACCACCGCCGCCGCCTCCGCCGCCTGGAGTCCGCGTCCGTCGCCAATCGTGATCACTCGCGGCACATACCGCCGCCCATCGAGCCGAAAGGCACCGTTGCGGTGCCCCAGCCGGCAGACGCCCACCATCTGGGAGTGGTTCGTGCTGCGGCCACTGCCGTCGGTGAGGCACACCGCAAGTTCGTAGCGATTGGGCAACTCCGGAGACCAGAAGCCGGGCTCAACAAGAATCGCCTCGCCGGTTGCCGCCCCTGTCACACCGGCTTCAGGCGGGGGGAGCATGCGGAGGCGGGCCGTCGTCGGCAGCGTTGCAGCATGCCGGCAGCGCGGCCCTCGCAGCGTCCCTTCGAGCGACACCGTGGCATCGAGCAGCCGCACATACACCACCGCACGCATGTCGTCAGCCCGCCCCAGGATGACGGCAAGTCGCGGAGGTTGGGGGTCGACACTGCTCACGCCGTGCCCTCCGCAGCGAAGTGGTCTGCGGCGATCGTGGTCACACCCTTGAGATCGAGTTTGCCGGAGCCGAGCGCAGGAATCGCATCGATCTCCGCAAAACTGTCGGGCGACGGGATCCAGAGATTCGGCAGCCCGGCAGCCGCGAGCCGCTGGCAGACCTCGCGGGGCGAAAGCTCCATCGGCAGATGCAAGACCACGAGCCGCTCGCCCTTCTTCACATCGCGAACGGCGGCCACAACGGCCAGCAGCTGCCCGTCGGTCGCCCCCAGCACGTCGTTGAGCTTCTCCTCCACCGTCACGTGCGGCACCATCTCGCCACCAATCTTGGAGAAGCGGCTTTCACGGCCGGTGATCGTTATGAATCCCTCCGCATCAAGCTTGGCCACGTCGCCGGTGCAGTACCAGCCATCGCGGATCGCCCGCTCGGTGAGGTCGGGCCGGTCGAGGTAGCCCTGCATCACATTCGGTCCGCGAATCCAGAGCAGCCCTTCCTGACCCACGGGCAGCTCGTCGGTCGGCTCCGACGCATCCCGCGGCGAGATGCGAGCCCGACAGCCTGCGATCGGCCGCCCCACCGTTCCCTCACGGGCATCGACCGGCCGACCTGGAACATGCCGAGACGGGGGCACATTGGCCGCCACGAGCGGGGAGAGCTCGGTGGCCCCGTAGGCCTCCCAGGGCCGCACGCCAAACTTCTTCTCGAAGGCCTCCCGCACCTCGTTGGGGAGCCGCTCCGCCGAGGCAAACACAACCTCCAGCGACGTGAAGTCTTCCGGCGGGGTGCGGCGAATGTAGGTCCGCAGGAAGGTCGGTGTCGTCATCAGGATCGTGGCGTGATGCTCCCTCGCCAGCGCACCGATCGCCTGAGCATCAAGCGGATTGACGTGATAGACGCAGGCCGGCTCCAGCGCCAGTGGAATCCAGAGCGTGGCCATGTAGCCGTAGGAGTGGAAGAAAGGCAGCGACCCGACTGCCACATCGCCCGCTGAGAGGTGCACCAGCCGGTCGACCGCCTGCACGTTGGAGCCCACATTGTTGACCGAGAGCACAACCCCCTTGGGATCGCCTGTCGAGCCTGAGGTGAAGATCACCGTCAGCACATCGTCAGCCGCGATACGGTCGAGGCCGAGCTGCGACTCAAGCATGCCGATCGGCAGCAGCTTTGCCTGCACCACCGCTGCCAGCCGGTCTGCCAGCGTCAACTTCTTCTTCAGCGACGCCGCATCGAGCAGGGTGTCGCCAACACTCAGATTCACCTTCTGGAGAAACGTCGGGCTGGAGATCACATGCTTCAGCCCCGCCAGGCGAATGCAGGTGTCGAGGATCGACTGGCTGACGGTGTAGTTGAGGTTGACCGCAACGCGTCCTGAAAGGGCGAGGGCGGCATTGACCACGACGGCAGCCGCGGTCGGTGGCAGAAACACCCCCACCCGCTTCTCGGCTGGGTCGAGTTCTCGCTCCAGCACCCGCCGGGCCGCCAGGATCCGCAGGAGCAGCTCACTCCCGGAGAGCCGCGTCCCCAACGAATCGGCCACTTTCAGCCGCGGCCCCGCACTCCGCAGGGACCGCAGCATGCGACGCTGCAAAACCATGGGTGTGCCAAGTTCGTCGGTCGGCTGCGTTGGCTGGCTGCTCGTCGACATGCAAAGGGTCCTCAAGGTGCCGGTGAACGTTCCAGGTGAGCAAATCGGGCCCTGGGTTCCGCAGGCCCTCCCCCGTCAGTAGAATCGCGACGTTTTCCCCGCAATCTCCGCTGTTGTAGCCCCTCGAGCCCACACCGTCATGCCACGTTACGCCCCGTCGCGGATTGAACCCAAATGGCAGGAGTGGTGGGAAGCCAACCACACCTTTGTTAGCCCCCGTCTTCCCGGCAAAAAGAAGCGGTATATCCTCGACATGTTCCCCTACCCCAGCGGGGATGGGCTGCATGTGGGCCACCCGGAAGGCTACACCGCCACCGACATTGTGTCGCGGTTTGAGCGGATGCGGGGCACGAGCGTGATGCACCCGATGGGCTTCGACGCCTTCGGCC
>CALCGM010000151.1 GCA_937900985.1 uncultured Planctomycetaceae bacterium
TATCCGAGTGAGCGAGGGCCTGGAGGGCCCGCAGCGAACGTCCGGAGGGGCGGCCCCTGGCTCTCCCCGAGCGGCCCCGAACGTCCGGAGGGACGGCTTGGGCTCACCCCGAGCGGCCCACCGTTCGCAAACGTTGCCCCACCACCAATGGCGGCGCCTCCTCAGACGAGCTTCTTCAGCCGCGTGTACTCATCCATCGTGATCGTGGTGAGTTCACCATCGTCACGGGCCAGGATCAGCACGTCGGAGAAGACCTTGTCGTCGCCACTGCGACGGAAGTGGAGGCCGTGACGCCGCCGTTCCCGTCGCAAGACGCGACCAGTCGTCGTGGTGGTCCAGGCGGCGGACGAACCGACCGTCACGCCATGGACCACCTCGACCTGATCTCCCGGAACGAGCTCGTTGTAGAGCGTTCGACTCGCGTGTTCGTCAGGGGTCATTCAGACCTCCTTGGAATCGATCCAGTTCATCATCTTCCGCAGCGAGCGGCCGGTTTCGGTGAGCTGGTGCTCGCGCTCGCGGCGACGGGTCGCCTTGAAGCTGGCAGCACCGGCACGGTTTTCGAGGATCCAGTCGCGGGCAAACTTGCCGCTCTGGATGTCTTCGAGGATCCGCTTCATCTCGGCGCGGGTTTCCTCGGTGATCACTCGCTTGCCGCGGGTGTAGTCGCCGTATTCGGCCGTGTTGGAGACGCTGTATCGCATGTATTCCAGACCGCCCTGATAGAGCAGGTCGACGATCAGCTTCATCTCATGAAGACACTCAAAGTAGGCCATCTCGGGCTGGTAGCCCGCCTCGACGAGGGTGTCGAAGCCCGCCTTGATCAGCTCGGAGACGCCACCGCAGAGCACCGCCTGCTCGCCGAAGAGGTCGGTTTCGGTCTCCTCAGCGATCGTGGTCTCGATCACACCACCGCGGGTGCCGCCGATGCCCTTGGCATAGGCGAGGCCGATCTGCTTGGTCGCTTCGCTGGCGCCTTCGCCGAGAGCGATCAGGCAGGGCACGCCGCCCCCCTTCTCATACTCGCTGCGAACGAGGTGGCCAGGGCCCTTGGGGGCGACCAGCAGCGTGTCGTGGCCGGCGGGCGGCTCGATCTGGGAGAAATGGAAGTTGAAGCCGTGGCTGGCCATCAAGACGGCGCCGGGCTTGAGGTTGGGCTTGATCGAGGTCTTGTAAACGTCGCCCTGCAGTTCGTCGGGCAGCAGGATGTTGATCACGTCGGCCTGCTTGACCGCGTCTTCCACGCTCATCGGCTCAAAGCCGTGGCTCTTGGCGAGGTCGTAGTTGGGGCCGCCCGGCCGCTGGGCCACCACCACGTTGAGGCCGCTGTCGCGGAGATTCTGAGCCTGGGCGTGCCCCTGGCTGCCGTAGCCGAGAATGGCGATCGTTTTGCCAGCAAGGTGCTTCAGATCGGCGTCTGCGTCGTAATAGATCGTGGCAGGCACGTGGTTCTCCTGGAACGGACTGTGGAGGAAAAAAGAACGGTTGCAGCGGCATCAACTTCGCGCCTTCGGAAGCCTTCACCGCCATCGCCTCAGGCCAGAGCCTCCGGCGAGATTGCGTGATCGGCGGGGGCCAGATTGACCTCACTCACGGGCCCGGGCTCGTCGCCCCGCACCATGGCGATCCTGCCGGTGCGGACGAGCTCGATGATGCCCAAAGGCCGCATCATGTCGATGAAACCCTCGATTTTGTTTTCAGTGCCCGAGATTTCGACAATGACGCTGTCGCCGGAGACATCGACAATACGGCCGCGGAAGATGTCGGCCAGCTCCTTGACCTGCGACCGCACCGCCCCCGCCGGAGCGCGGACCTTGATCAGCATCAGGTCTCGCTCCACATAGTCACGCGAGCTGATGTCGTTGACCTGAACGACCGTCACGATTTTCTCAAGCTGACGGCGAACCTGATCAAGCACCCGGTCGTCGCCCCGCAGCACGAACGTCATTCGGGAGAGGCCCGGATTCTCGGTCTCCCCCACCGCTAGGCTATCGATGTTGTAGCCGCGAGAAGCGAGCATTCCCGAGACGTGTGAGAGCACGCCGGGAACGTTTTGGACGGTTGCAGAGAGGACGTGGCGCATAATGGACAGGAATCTCCGGGGCACTCCGGGGCTGCTCCGGTCGGATTCCGCCAAACGACACGGAAACGCGTTCGGAAATATCGCCGGTCGGCTCAAGGGGGTGGCGGCCGCCTATTCCGGCCGGAGCCGGTAGTGTAGTAGCCAGAAAGCGGCCGATTCAAGCGTCCTGCCCTGGAGACCGAGATATCGCGAGGGTGCGTTGACCCTGGCAATCAAACAGAATACGCTGCGAGGCTCGCGATGCGGGCGAAATGTGAGTCCGCCGCAGCACAACCCTTCCTTTTCGTGAGACCGTCAGCGTGTCGAGTGTTT
>CALCGM010000152.1 GCA_937900985.1 uncultured Planctomycetaceae bacterium
CCATGTCGAGCAGATCACGACGCGTTTCCCCCGACCGCCCTCCCCTCGCCCGCTCACGACCGAGCACCGCAAGCACCAGCGCGTCGCTGCCGGGCCAGCTGGCAAACGCACCCTGATCGATGTCGAAGGCGAGCCAGCCCACGGTGCCAAACCCATACGGAAAACGTGCCGCCAAGGGCAGGTCCGCAAGCGTCGGCCCGACGGCGGCTAACGGGGTCCCGCGGCCGGCGTCGAGCGGAGCGAGCAGCGGCATTTTCAGCTGCTCGTTGCCTGTTGGGAGAGGGCGGCTGGCCCGGGCAAAGGTTTCCACGGCTGCCGTGGATCGCAGCGGAACGAGCCTTTCAAACTGCGCCGGGAGCCAGGCCAGCTCGGCCGCGTCGCTTGCCGCCAGCCGCTCCAGCGACTCGCCAGCGAGAAAGACCAGTCGCCCTCCTCCGCGAACCCACGCATCAAGGGCCTCAAACACCGGCGTGGGGAGCGGGCAGATGCTGCCGCAGACCACCACCGCATCGGCGGCATCGAAGTCGAGGGCCGATGCGCCGGGAAGGTCGTCAACAGTGGCGGTGACCACCGTCGGCCGCCAGCCGTCGTCTTCCTCCAAAAGCCGTACACCCCGCGACGCCGCAGCCACATCACCAAGCACGAGGAGCAGCGACGCCGACTGCGGAAGCGGCGCCGCGATGTCGATCGACAGTCGACCCGACGAAGGCTCTGCGGCCCGCTCAATCTCGATCGCCAGCTGGCCGTCAGGCCGGCCGAGCCGCACGTGCTGCACCGCCTCGCGGTCCCCGGATGGCGTCTCCACGAGTGGCTGCCACGGCGAGCCCACGGGCTGATTTTCGGGGTCTGCTGCCCACACCCGCACGCGGGTGGCGGCGTCTCCGGCCGGGAGCCGCACACGCACGGGCGTCCAGACGGCGGTTTTGCTGACGCCCGCGAATCCCGCAGTCACCTTCAAGCCCGCGGCCTCCGCCGACTCGGCCATCCGCGGCGGCACGACCGCCAACAGGCAGCCCAGCAGCACGCCCACCACGGCGAGCCGGTCAGACAGCCCAGCAGCACGGGGCCACTCGGAGAGGCGACCACAGTCTCCCATCGGTGTCATGGCTTCTCCGCGTCGGGGCAGACGCAATCGAGCCGGCCGCATCCGGGGCAGCCGCCGCCATACTTCCGCATCAGGGCAGCCTCGAGGTCGATTTCGGCCACATTCGCCATTGTCACTAGCCATGCGATCACGTCGGCAAACTCCAACGCCTGCTCTTCCTTGGAGCCCCCGCGAAGGGCCGAGGCGAGTTCCCCGACCTCCTCGGTGAACCACATGAAGGTTCCCTCGATTCCCCGGGCGGCGTCTTTCTCATGGTACATGCGACGGATCAGTTGCTGCAGCCCTGCGATGCTCAGCGGTGTGCAGTCGCCCTGGCTCGCCGAATCGCTCATGGCGTGCGTCCTCCTCGGGTGTTTCTTCGGGTGCTTTTTTTTTGGGGGGGGGAACCGCGTTGGTCGGTGGCCGAAACAGCGGCGGCTGCAGCAGGGTACCAAACACGGGCTCGCCTGGTGCGTGCCCCGTTTCAGCCGCACGTGGCAGGCGGCCGTGCGGCCTGGGGAGAGGATTTGTGCGGCCGGCCCTGTCCCTTGCAGGCGGTTTCAGCGATGCTGAAGGGGCCTCGCATACCGGTCACTGCTGGCCTCCTGCGAGCGACCGTTTTCCCCCGCCGACGCCGACGCATGAACACACCAGCCGCCCCGAGCCGCACGATCCGGATCTTTGACACCACCCTCCGCGACGGTGAGCAGTCGCCGGG
>CALCGM010000153.1 GCA_937900985.1 uncultured Planctomycetaceae bacterium
AGCCCGGAGAAGCGGACGCGGGCCACGCAGGAACTCTGGAAGAAGCACAACTACAACCCGGCCTCGGGCTGCGTGCTCGTGTTTATCCAGATCCCGATTTTCATGGGGCTCTACCGCTCCTTGGCGACCGACGTGGAGCTGCGGCAGGCCCCGCTGTTTACGTCGGCGATCCGCTGGTGCTCCAACCTGGCCGCCCCCGACATGTTTCTCGACTGGGCCGGCGTCATGCCGAGCTTTCTGGTGGCGCCGCAGGGCTGGCTGGGGCCGTTTCTCAATCTCCTGCCGCTGCTGACGATTGGCCTCTTCCTCTGGCAGCAGAAGCTCTTCATGCCGCCCGCTGTCGATGAGCAGTCGCGAGTGCAGCAGCAGGTGATGAAATACATGATGTTTTTCATGGCGCTGATGTTCTTCAAGGTGCCGTGCGGGCTCTGCCTCTACTTCATTGCCTCAAGCCTGTGGGGCATTGCGGAGCGGATCTGGCTGCCGGTGCCGAAGCTGGCGGGAGCGGGCGGGCAGACGATTGATGTGCCGTTTTCAGCAGTCGGCAACGGCAAACGCGGCAGCAGCGAGGCTGTGGCTGCGATCAAAGACAAGCGGGCCTCCCGGAAGAAGAAGCGGTAGCTGCCGGCGGGGATCTGTGGGCGGAGCGAGGCATGTTCGGCTCACCCGACGAGATGATCGTGGCGGCGGCAACAGCCCCCGCTGCTGGCCTGCGGGCGATCGTGCGGATTGCTGGCACAGAGACAGCTGCCGTGCTCGCGCGGCTGCTGGAGCCGTGCGGCCCCGCGTGGCCGCAGGCAGGCGATCCCCCTCGCTGCGTGTCGGCGGTGCTCCGCGAGCCGCAGCTGGCCGAGGCCTTCGGACGGCTGCCGTGCGAGTTGCTGCTGTGGCCGGGGCCTGGCGGGCCGCTGGGAGGTCCACTGGCCGAGCTGCAGCTGCCGGGCTCGCCGCCGCTGGTGTCGGCGGTGATCGAGGCCGCCTGTCGGGCTGGCTGTCGGCTGGCGAAGGGCGGTGAGTTTTCCCTGCGGAGCTTTCTCGCCGGCCGCATCGACCTCGTGCAGGCCGAAGCGGTGCTGGCGGTGATCGATGCCCGGTCGCCGGAAGCGCTCACCGCGGCGCTCGACGCCGCTGCCGGTGGCATCGGCCGACGGCTGGAGCAGCTGCGAGACCGGCTGCTCGACCTGCTCGGCGACGTGGAGGCGGTGATCGACTTTGGCGATGAAGTCGCCGAAGGGCAGGGGGCGGGGGCGGTGGAGGCGAGGCTCGCAGACAGCCTCGATGGCCTGCTCGCGGAGCTCACCGCGATGGCGGGCGATCTTGAGCAGCGGGCGGCGACGGCTTCGAGCGGCCTGCCTCGGGTGGTGCTGGCGGGGCCAGCCAACGTCGGCAAGAGCAGCCTCTTCAACGTCCTGGTGGGGCAGGCAAAGGCCCTGGTGGCCGACGAGCCGGGCACCACTCGCGACTGGGTGGAGGCGGAAATCAGCGGGCCGATGCCGTGTGTGCTCGTCGATCTCGCGGGCTTTGAAGAGGTGCCGCAGCGGCGCGACGCGGTGGCGGCCGCCACGCGGGAGCTTGCCCGTGCCGACATCGTGATCCACTGCCGCGATGCAGGTGAGACCACGGCCGACGAGGCGGCTGCGGTTGCGTCGGCCCACACCCGCCCGTCGCAGATCCTCGTGAGCACCCGCTGCGATCGGGCTGCTGGGAGCGGCATCCGCAGTGGAGTGGTCGCCCGAATCGCGACGAGCAGCCA
This sequence comes from uncultured Planctomycetaceae bacterium, assembly GCA_937900985.1. Lineage (GTDB taxonomy): Bacteria > Planctomycetota > Planctomycetia > Pirellulales > UBA1268 > M30B53. The sequence goes on from CALCGM010000153.1 coordinate 1,754, forward strand.
GACCGGTGAGGGGCTTGCCGAGCTGAGGCAGGCGATTGACGACCAACTTGGCATACTGGCCCGGGAAGGCTCGCCGGCAACGGTGAGGATGGCCGCGGCAATCGCGGCGGCCCGCGAGGCGGCGGTCGTTGGCCGGGAGATGCTGGCCGGGCCAGGCCAGCTGGATGAGGCGATGCTGGCGGCGGAGCTCGGCCGGATGCTCGCAGCTCTTGATGAGGCGATTGGCCGCGAGCTGGGCAACGATCTGCTCGACCGAATCTTCGCCCGCCACTGCATCGGGAAGTGACGCGGCCAAACCAGGAAACAGCACCACAGGGAGCCGCTTGGGCGGGGAGAGAGCATGGCGACCGGAGCCGCGGAAACACCTTCAGCAGATCGCATTGCTGCCTTGGCAGCCGGGGCAGCTCGCCTGGCGGCCGAGCCTTCCTCCCGGCGAGCTGCCCTGGCCGAGGCCTGCATGCAGGCAACGGCGGCTGTGGCTGACCGTTGGGTGCACCTGGCGGGCCAGATCAAGGCGGCCGACGCCACACCGGCTCGTGAAGCGGTGTTGGCCGAAGAAACGGGCACCGGGCCGCTGGTGACCCTGCGGCTGTTGATGATCACCCGCGACGTCTGGCGACGGCTCGCCGCCGGCAGACTCCCACGGCTGCCCGGTGGCCCGCGGGTGGCCCATCGCCCTCCACCAGGCGTGCAGGGCGTGGAGCATGTGGAGCGACTTGAGGTGGATGTGGTGCCCTGGCCCGGGCTCTACGACGGCGTCATTTTCGCCGGTATGAAAGCGAAGGTGCGGTGTGTGAACACCGGCGGGCCTGCCCACGAGGCGGGCGAGAGCTTCATGCGGCTCTGGCGGGAAGAGGCCCACCGCAGGCCGCAGGCGGGCGGCGTGGCGGTGGTGCTTGGCGCCGGGAACGTGACGGGGCTTTCAGCGGGCGACGCGATTTCGCAGG
>CALCGM010000154.1 GCA_937900985.1 uncultured Planctomycetaceae bacterium
CGGCCAGCGGTGGTTTACCCGCCGCGGCGACAGGTTCGTAGCGAGTTTCACGTGCCCGCCCGAGATCCGCACGGCCTTCGAATCACTCACGGGCGAACTCGTCGATCTCCGTCTCGCGCACTACACGCAGTCGCGTCTGTCTTCCCGCAAAGCCCCTCGCGAAAGCGAGGGGACTCCGCTCTCCACCACCTTCCGCGCGAAGGTCTCCCACGCCGGCGGCAGGCCGATGCTCTTCCTCCCCACCGTGGAATCATTCCCGTCCCGCCCCACGGGCCCCACGCGCGTCCGCCTCCCCGACGGCCGGGAGTGGGTTTTCCGGTTCGTAAAGGTGGCGTGCAACGTTGCCCATCCGGCCGACGCCGCGAGTGCCCGTGGCAACAACGCTCTCCCCACGCTGCTCCGCGACTGATTCGGCCCAGACGCGGGCCTCCCTGGCACCGGCTTCGCAGTCGAGTTCGCCTCTCTAGATGGAGCGTGGTCCGCCGCTCCCGTTGGAGCGCCTTCCGAAACGTGGCAACGGGCTTCCAGCCCGTCGAATGGGCCGGCCACTTCAACCGACGTGTCGCGACTTTAGGCCGAACTCCTGTTTCTCACTTGTTCACGACAACCGGCTTTGTTTCTCACTTGTTTCCCGAAAGTGAGAAACAGCATCGAGCCCGTTGGCAGACTGTCACGCTGTTGGAAGCAATCCGACTGAGTACGCGGCTATCTCGGGATCAACAGTCGCGATCGTCAGCCCGTGTTGGATCGCCTGAGCAACCAACAACCGATCGAATGGGTCGCGGTGGAGTGGCGCGAGGGCAGCCAGGTGCGACATCGCCCCCTCATCCACCGGCAACGCGGATATCCCGTGGGCAGCCCGCTGTTGAGGCAAGAACTCGGCTGGTGCGCCGGGGAGCGGGAGCTTGCCCATGCCGTGCTTGATGACCGCTTCCCAAACCGAGACGGCGCTCAGGAACACCTCGTTCGCCGCATCCTGAATGGCAACCCGAAACGGCGTTGGGAGTTTCGAGTCTGCAGTGATGTACCAAAGAAACACATGGGTATCGAGCAACAACATCATCGCCCTTCAAACTCCCGAAGCCCCTCAAACCCCCGCAGGACATCGGGAGGCAGCGGGCTGTCGAAATCGTCGGGAACGGTGAACATGCCGGCGGCCAGTCCGAATGGCCGAGATGCCACAGGGGGCTGGGCAACTGGCCGGAGTTCCGCGACGGCGCGGCCTCCGCGGATGACGACGATGTGCTCCCCTGCCTCCACGCGGTCGAGCAGAGCTGCGGCGTCGTGGGCAAGCTCTTGAGGGCTGATGTTGCTCATAGGGGGATGGTATCGATGGCCGGATTTCGGAAGAGGTTTTGGGCGGTAGCCCAAGGTAGTATACGCCCGTTCATTTTTTAGTCAAGCGGTTCTGTACGCACAACGACTTGATTCTACCCGGACCAACGTTGTCCCTCGGCCCCGTACGCTCTCAGGGATGGTTCGCCTTGCCTTGCTCGCCCGCCGCGGCCGCGGCCGACGCCACGGGGTTTGCCCTCTTGAAGCGGTCTCTCGACGGCCGTGACCCGGCGCTTCCGGAGGGCTGCGTGCTCGACGTGGAGCTCGAGGCGAAGGAGCTGCTCACGCGGTTTCTGCCGGCGGGCCGGGCCGCGGTGGAGGAGGCGTATCGCGGCATGCGGGCGGAGCTCGGGCGGCGGCCGACGCCGACGGAGCTTTTGCATGCTCACTATCTGCCTCACACGTTGCGAGCGGCGCAGGTCGTGTTGGTGACGAAGACTCTTTCAGTCGAGACCAAGACTTCGTAGCCATTGAGCATCGCGATTGCGAGCAAATCGCCGTTTTTGAGTTGGTCCCATCCTTTTTCATAGACCGTGTCGACTTCATGCCCAGCGAGCGCCCTGCGGAGCGGAGCGGGCGTGCCCTGGTCGAACAGGATCTTCATGCAGAGGCTTGGAGTTCGAGGCTTGCGGCCGCGAATTCAAGCACGGCTTCGACCTGTTCCCGGGTGACCCCTGGAAACCACTCGACGAACTGATCGACGGTTGCTCCGTCTGCAAGGTTCTCAAACAAGGCCCGCACCGGAACCCGCGTGTTGGCAAACACCCAGGCGTTGCTCACCTTCTCTGGATCGCGTTCGACCGCTCGGCATTCGTCCCAGGAACTCATGGGTCTCTATCTCCTACTCTTGACGACTACCGCAATCCGCCTTGTCGGTTTCGCTCAAGCGGCGTTCTCCATTGGGCGTTGTCATCGGATCACCTACGTGGGTTCAGTCCTGTCGTCTCGAAGCGGCGCTTCCGACTGTCTTGGCAGGTCGGTGCAGCGGCCTTCCCTCAGATCCTCGAGCGCTTCTTCGGCGAGGCCATCGGGCAAGCGCCTCTGCAAGGACCGTCTCCCAGGGGACGGTCTTGCCGATACCAGCGTCGCTCTCCGCCACTCGCCGTTCAAGCTCTGCCTTCAATTCTGGCGATAGCGGTCCGCATGCTTCGTCGGCGAGCGTATCTGCAATCGCTTCCATCAATTCGCGTCGTTCGGCAGCGGGCAACCGGGCTGCGGCGGCGACCATTGCTGCAATTTTGCTCTTCACGGCCATGGCGTCACTCGCGAACTTAAGCCCAAATCCTGTTGCTCACTTGTTGGCGGCAAACGGCGGTGTTTCTCACTTTCGGCATGAAAGTGAGAAACAACATTCAGCTCGCCATTGGCCGTGCGTGGGCGATTTCATCCGCGTGGGCCTGCCGGACTTGGTCTGCTCGAAGCGTGGAAACGCCGATCGTCTCGCCATCGAGCGTCATGAACCCGACTTCGTATCCCCGGCCTTCGCCGTGCACGAGCACGACGGTGCCGATGTCTCCGGCCACAAGCTTGTGCTCCGGCGGATCGCACGCACGGTGACAACCCTCGCCTGCTCCTGCACATCATAGAACACGCGGTATTCGCCGACACGCAGTTCCCAGATTGGAAGTTCCTGATCCCAGGGAGGCTGTAGGCCGGGGAGTAGCTTGCGTTCGCGGTTCGACCCAGCCGCGTAAGTCACGGTGTTTCAGAGTTGGCCGAGGTCGCGGCTTCCATGCACAACCCGAGCAATCTCGACGCCGCTCTGCATGGGCCGAAAAAAGATAACGTACGCCCCGGCAGATACGCTTCGGCAGCCTGCTACTCCGAAACCCAGCCGCAGTTCACCGGTCAGCGGGTGATCCGCGAGAAGTCGACACCGCTCCTCGATAGCTGCAAGCCAGTTTTCAGCGGCGTGAGCATTGTCACGTGCGATGAAAACCACGATGTCGAGCAGGTCCGACTGAGCGGCATCGGAAAACCGGACCTCGCTCATGCCCGTCGGGCCCGCTCAGCCGACTGGATGTGCGCTCTCGCCTTTGCGAACACCTCGACCGCGGGCACCGATCGGCCTTCATCAAGTTGAGAAAAGCCTTCTCGCACGGCAGCCCGCAGGGCCTCCTGAGACTGGAGCAGCCGCAGGCCCTCGGCGAGCACATCGCCTTCGGTGAGGAATCGTCGCTCGGCGATGAGTCGCTGCACGAATGGCGCCAAGTCGGCAGGGATTTCTACGGTCATGGCCTCTTCGCTCCAATTGGTTGGGTGGTCGGCTGAGGAATCTTGTGTTTCGAGCGGTGAGTGTACAGGCGTGTAGTTTTCTGTCAACCGGGCCTGGGGCTTTCACGGTCATTCTACCCCGGACCAAGGTTGTCCCTCCGGGTCGTACAATTCCGGCCATGGAGTCAGCCGCCCCCTCGCCGTTTTTGGAAATCCCCGTGGCGGAGTGGGTCTGCGCGAATGACCTCTGCTTCGCGATCTTCGATTCCTACCCAGTGTCGCCGGGGCACGCGCTCGTG
>CALCGM010000155.1 GCA_937900985.1 uncultured Planctomycetaceae bacterium
GCTTCTTCGTCGACCGTCCGCAGGCCGTTGAGCTGCAGCACGCCGGTGTGGTGGGAAAAGTGCTCGGCCTGCTCGGTGGTGATCTCCGCGAGGGCGTTGAGCTGAATGTCGCCGGCGTGGCGACAGAGGTAGGCGGTGGCCGCGGGCGTCACCAGCGTTGCACCGTTGAGCTGGAGGCAGCCCGAATGCCCGCTGAGCGGGCGGGCGAGCTTGCTGCGGACCGCCTTGATGCCGTTGAGCCGGAGGGTTCCCCGGTGTCGGCCGAGCTCTTCGGCGGCGGCGAGCGTCAGCACCGACACATGATCCAGATCGACATGCTCAAGCCGGGCCAGCGCCTTGGCATGCCGTGCGGTGAGCACGCTGCGAGCAGCGTCTTTGCCCAGCTTGAGGTTTTGCGACTCGCCGAGCTCGCCAAGAAACACCCGATCCCGGGCCGAGGCCGACTCGCCAACGACCTTCCTGTGGAGCCAACCGCCGATCGTGAGCAGCACGGCCTCAACAGAAAAAACCTGCAGCAGGGAAGCGATGCCCACGAGGATCACGCCGCCTGCCACCACGATCCCCGCGATCGGAAGCAGCCAGAAGGCAACGGCCGCGGCCGCAATCCCAAGGGTCAGCCCGGCTCCGAGCAGGAAACGCGACCGCATCCGCCGGCGATCCTCTGGCGCCGGAGCCCGTTCGTTCTGGCGTGCCGGCGGCATGTGGTCGTGGGGCTGCTCCGCCGCTGCGGTGGCAGTCGCAGCGGTGGCGTGCTCCCCGCGAACCACCGCCGCATCGACGATGCGTTCTTCCCGGCTGAGGGCCAGGTTGTTGAGGCTTGCGGCTGTGAGCGGATGATCGTCGCCGAGCGTCTCACGGCGGATGTGCAGGCCTCGCTCGCAGAAGCGAGCCGCCTCGTCGTATCGCCCCAGGTCGCGGCAGAGGCCAGCGAGCCGATCCAGGCTCTCCGCCACATAGGGGTGATTCGGGCCGAGGGCCTGCTCTCGAATCGTGAGCGACTGCATGAGCAGGGTTTGGGCTTCGTCGTAGCGGCCGAGCGTGCGGTAGAGAAAGCCGAGGTTGCAGTAGCTTGCTGCCGTGTGCGCGTGCTGCTTGCCGAGCACCGCTTCGCGAATGGCGAGGGATCGGGAGCAAAACGTGACCGCATCGACATACCGGCCCTGCTTTCGCAGGCAGGTGGCGAGGTTGTCGAGGCAGGTGGCCGTCTCCCGGTGCTCGGGGCCGTAGGCCCGCTCGCTGATCTCGAGCGCTTCTCGGAAGAGCTGCGCGGCCTCGGCGTATTTCTGTTCCGCTTCGAGCGCCCGGCCGGCCTGCCGGGTGGTTTTCATGCGGATCACGGTGGCCCGCTGCAGCGCGTCTTCAGCCTGGCGGTGGCGGCCAAGCGACCGCAGCACCGCGACCTGCTGCTCAAGGGCTGCAGCGACCCGCTTGTCGTCGCCGCCAAACTCTGCGGTGGCGCGATCCGCGGCCTCCCGCAGCGACCGCAGGGCCGCCTCGTTGTCGCCTTCGGCCTGGAGCAGCGTTGCCCTGGCGATCTCACTTGAGAAAAGGGTGTCAGGCATCGACCATCTCCCGTGGAGAGGTGAGGTTGCCTTGCTCGGTGCGTCCACTCGGAACCGAAGGCCTGAAAGCTCTTCCGGAGAAGCCTCTCGATGCTCGTGTGGCAGCGCATCCCCCAACACCTGTAATTCTCGCAGCGAGTTGGTGCTGGTCACGCGGGCGGTGAGGGCTTTTCAGGTTGCTGGGAGAGAAAAAAAGGCGGAGAAGCCTATGGGGCTTCTCCGTCTTGGATGTTTTTGCATCCGCCAGTGAAGCGGAGTGTTGACCGGGGGCAGTCTAGCGGAAGTCGCCTTCGCTCAGAGC
>CALCGM010000156.1 GCA_937900985.1 uncultured Planctomycetaceae bacterium
CCGAGCGGGTCGAGGCGGCGATGGCCACCCTTGACGCTCATGTCGAACAGCTGAAAAAGGCGGCTGCCGATGCCGTCTCAGAAGAGGCCCCTGGCGACGGAGAGGCAACGGATGCAACGGAAGGCACTTCAGATGGTAGCGCAAAGTAAGACCGGACGGGTAGGAGGAGCCTGCGGGGTCGTGATGACCGCTGCGGTGCTGCTGCTGGGCATGGCTGCGGCGGAGGGGAAGGAAGCCCTCTCGCTTGAGCAGGCCCGCACCTCGTTTGTGATCGCAGAGGAGCCGGCAGCAGCGCTGAGCGTGGGCGACACGCAGAAGCTGCTTGAGAAGGCTCCGAAAAACCGGGCTGCAGTGACGATCGTGGGGCGGATCGCCGCCAGGGAGGGCGAGGATCCCTTCCTCGAGGGCACGGCCTCGTTTGTGCTGATGGACCTGCCGGACGACGACCACGCCTCCACGAAGGGCCACGACGCCGACAACTGCCCGTTCTGCAAGCGTCGCAAGGCGAAGGCCGCCATGGCAGCTGTGCAGTTTGTCGATGCCGAGGGGGCTGTGGTGCAGATCGATGCCCGCAAGCTCTTCAGCATCAGCAGCGGCGCGAAGGTGGTGGTTCGCGGCCAGGGCTACTTCAATCCGAAGCTCCCCTTCCCCATCGTGCAGCTCAACGCTGAAGGGATTCACGTGGTTGAGGCGGCTGCTCGCTAACGGGCTGCCCTGCCAGCCGAGCAGCCGATGCTGGCGGAATCTGCTCCGCTTCGGCCTGCAGTGCCTTGCCAGGTGCTGCCGGGCGGCGTAGGATTTTTCCCTTTGTCCGAGGGGTTCGTACCTTTCTGGAAGGGGCTGCCAGGATGAGGACGGAAACGGCCAAGCCGATACGAGGGGTGGCTCGCGACCAGTCAGGACCCGTTCGCATCGTTGTGATCGATGATCACGAGGTGGTTCGCTGCGGATTGCGAAGCGTCGTCGAAGACACTCCCCACCGCATCGTCGCCGAGGCGAGCACGCTGGAGGACGGGCTGCGGGTCTGCCGCACGCTCCAGCCCGACGTGGTGCTGCTCGACATTCGCGTGGATGCCGCGGCGTCTGGCACCGCCGGCGGCAGTTTCGAGCTGATTGGGCAGATCAGGATGGTCGCGCCTGAAACACGGGTCGTCGTTCTGACGGCCTTCGAAAACCCAGGCTACGTGGCCCGCGCGATGGCGGCTGGAGCCCACGACTATGTGCTCAAAGGAGAGACGTCTGACGGCATTCTCGGGGCTATCGAAGACGCTGCTGCTGGCCGGCCGCCCGTCCGGGCCACGAACCTGCGAAGGATCGTGGGAATGATGGCCGGGCGAGTCGCCAGTGACGATGGCGACTCGCCACTGACCTCCCGGGAGTCTCAGGTGCTGCGGCAGATTGCCCTCGGCCTGTCCAACCGGGAGATCGCCGAGACGCTCGCGATCAGCGTGGAGACGGTCAAGGAGCATGTGCAGAACCTGCTCCGCAAACTCGCCCTCAACGACCGCACGCAGGCGGCGGTGTGGGCTGTCCGACAGGGAGTCGTCTCCTAGCTGTTGGCGGAAAACGCCACCCGTTGTTTTTTTCCATGCAAGCGACGCCCCAAAAAGCCCAGCGGTTCGTTGTGTTGCTGTCGCGATGGTGCCGGTTGTCGCTCGCCCGCTACACTGCGAGGGCGAGGCCGTGTGCGGGCAGCCGCTGCGAGCCTGCTGCCCACCGCGTCTGGCGTGTGGAAACGACTCGACAACACAAGCAAAGTGGATCAGATGGCTGGAATGACTGCCCTGTTGAGGGCCGCCGCGGCGCGAGGGCTGGCCGTGGCCATCCTGGCGGCGGCTCTCGCATCGGCTCACGCGTGGGCCGCAGGGCCGCCGTTGCGAGTTGGCATGGAACTCGCCTATCCGCCGTTTGAAATTACCGACACCCAGGGGCGTCCGGCAGGGGTGAGCGTGCGGCTCGCTGAGGCGCTCGGCGGGCATCTCGG
>CALCGM010000157.1 GCA_937900985.1 uncultured Planctomycetaceae bacterium
TGCCTCACTCGCCCAGCAGCTCGGCGTGATGCAGCTCACCGACGACGGGATGTGGATTGACCAGCCACTCTCGACCGCCGAACGGGCCTCGGCCGACGAACTGCCGCTGCCGCCAAACGTGCCGCAGGAATGGCTCGACCACCTTGAGGAGGTTGCCCCACCGCCGCCGCTCCCGCGTGGTGCAGACGTGCAGATCCTCGATGGCGAACCCGCTCGACTCCCGGATGTGGCCGCCCGGTCGCTCCCACCCGTCAACGATTCCCCCAAGGATTCAGGCGACACGGCTCCACCGATGCCCCCAGCCATGATGCCGGAAGTCGACTCCAGGGTGATGCCCGCCTCGGCCGAAGAGGAGCGAAAAAAGCCCTGGGCCAGCCTGATTCCCTCGTTCCTGCCCAGCCCCTGACCGCCCCTCGGCAGCCTTTGCCCGACTCAACCAACCCCGACAAACCTCGACCTCGGGGAGTTGAGCGGTGATAATAGTCGAAAGAACTTTGGAGCGAGCCGACCCGCCATCCACGGGCGCGGGCAGAGGTTCGCTCCGGCCACGCAAGGAATAGCCAGCCCGCTGTTCCATGAAGGGGGCAGTCATGCTCGACACACACTCATCATCAAGTGCCGTCGCTGAGCCGCCAACGCAGCCATCGTCCGGCCGCGCCGACGCCAGCGCCATTGCCGATATCCTCGGAGCCCCGGCCTCGGAGGCGAGCGCCGCTCCTGCCCGCAGCAGTTTCCGCATGCCCTGGCGGCTGCTGACGGCCGCAGCGGTCGTGGCCGGAAGCGTGGCGGCCTACCCCTACGTGAAACCGTATATCGGCGTCGGCGAGGAATCCTCCTCCCTCGACACGATGCCCTCGCACACCATCGCGCAGGGGCCCCTGGTGATCTCCGTCACCGAAGACGGCAGCCTGGTGAGCGCGGAAAACGTCGACATCGCCTGTGGTGTGGCCGGCGGGGCGACCATCGTTTCCCTCGTGGATGATGGCGCGCAGGTCACTGAGGGCATGGAGCTGGTTCGCCTCGACTCGTCGACGATCGCCGAAAACGTCTCGGCCCAGAAGATTGCCTACGAAAAAGCACGGGCCGCGATGATCCAGGCGGAAAAGGACCACGCCGCCGCCGTGATCGCCGTTGAGGAATACACCGAAGGCACCTTCAAGAAAGAGCTGCGGATGGCGGAGTCGAACGTGACAGCCGCCACCGAGCGGCTGCAGGCCACCCGCAACACCCTGGCCTATGGCGAGCGGATGTTTCGCAAGGGCTACATCACGCCGCAGCAGCTCGAGGCGCAGAAATCGGCCGTTGACCGCGCCGAACTCGACATGGGCACTGCCGAGATCTCCCTGGATGTGCTCAACCGCTTTACCAAGCCAAAGATGATCACAGAGCTTGAAAGCACTCGCGACGCCGCCGCCGCCCGGCTCGACAGCGAGCAGGCCTCCCTCGAGCTGGAGAAGGCAAAGCTCGACCGGCTCACGTCGCAGCTCGAGCAGTGCACGATTGTTGCCCCCAAGGACGGCCTCGTGATCTATGCCAACGGTCGCAACCGCGATCGCGAAGCGGAGATCAAGGAAGGCGCGCTCGTCCGCGAACGTCAGGTGATCCTGCAGCTGCCAGACCTGAGCAAAATGCGGGCTGACGTGGAGGTGCACGAGGCCAAGGTCGACAAGATCCGCCCGGGCATGAAGGCCAAGGTTCGCGTGCAGGGCCGGGAGTTTGACGGCGAGGTGACCGCCGTCGCCAACCGCCCGGAAACCAACTGGTTTTCCACGGCGAAGAAATATGTGGTGCAGGTGGCGATCGACGGCGGCACAGAGAAGCTTCGCCCAGGCTTTACGGCCGAGGTGGAGATCTTCGTCGCCGATCTCGACGACGTGCTCTCCGTGCCGGTGGCAGCCGTCATCGAACAGAGCGGCGAGTTTGTCTGTGCTGTTCGCACCGAGGATGGCTTTGAACGGCGGCCGGTGGAGCTCGGCCTGAGCAACGACAAACTCGTGCAGATCACGCAGGGTCTCTCACCGGGCGAGACCGTGTTTCTGTATCCCAGGGGGCTGCTCGGCGACAGCTCGAGCGGCAGCGACGCTGGTGGGGCAGGCGAACAGCCCGCGGAACGGCGCGGCCGGGGCGAGGGGCAGGGCCGCCGTGGCGGTGGTGGTGGACCGCAGGGCGAAGGCGGTGGTCAGGGGGGCGGCACACAGGAAGGCGGTCAGCGTGGCGGCGAGGGCACCTCGCGTCAGCAGCCTTCAACCCAGGCCTAAGACGCCTCCCGGGAGTGCCGCGTGAACTTTCTCCAGCAACTTCGCCTCGGGTTTCGCAGTCTGCTGCTGCACAAACTCCGCTCGGCCCTGGCGGTGCTCGGCATTCTGATCGGTGTGACGGCCGTGATCTGGCTTGTGGCCCTTGGCGAAGGCGTCAGCTACCAGGCTCAGCAGCAGATCAAGAACCTCGGGGCGACGAGCATCATCGTCCGCTCGATCAAGCCGACCGAGGAGTCCAACAGCGAGGGGGGCAGCCGTTCGGGGATCGCCTACGGCCTGCTGCGAGACGACTACGACCGCATCCTCGCCAACGTGCCGACGATCACCAAAGCGATGCCGATGCGGGAGATCAGCCGCGAGGTTCGCAATGGTGAGTTTGCCCTCGACGCCACCCTCGTTGGCTGCACGCCCGAGTATTTCGATATCAACCGTCTGGGGATCGAGCGGGGCCGACCGCTCTCCGCTGCCGACATGGAGTATCTCGACAATGTCGCGGTGCTGGCCTACGAGGTGGCCGAGCGGCTCTTCCCGATCGAAGACCCTGTTGGCCGTGCCGTTCAGATCGGCGATGAGTTTTACGTGGTCATCGGCGTGGCCGAGCAGCGAACTGCCTCAGCCGCGATCGGCGGCAGCCTGGCCGCCCGCCAGTATGACAAAGACGTCTACATCCCCCTCTCCACCTTCCGAGCCCGCATTGGCGACCGGGTGATCACGGTCCGCGGAGGGACCTTCCAAAATGAGACGGTGGAGCTGAATCAGATCACCGCCGTCGTCGACGACATGAAGGCGGTCGATTCCTCCGCCGACATCATCCGTGACCTTCTCCGCCGCTACCACAAGCTCCTCGACTACTCCGTCGTGGTGCCCAAGGAACTGCTGGAGCAGGCCGAGACGTTGCGGACGATGTTTAACGTCCTGCTGCTGCTGATCGCGGGCATCTCGCTGCTCGTCGGTGGCATCGGGATTATGAACATCATGCTGGCGACCGTCACGGAGCGAACACGGGAGATCGGCATCCGGCGAGCCCTCGGGGCGACCAAGGGGGAAATCGTGCAGCAGTTCCTCTGGGAAACGGTTGTGCTCTCTGGCACCGGCGGCCTGCTCGGCGTGGCGTTTGGCTTTCTCTGCGGTCCCACCGTGGCGCTCGTGAGGCGGACGATCTCGGAGCTGTTTCCCGAGGTCTGGCGGAGCCTGCCACCAAACATCCGCGATCTTGAGCCGCTGCTGGCTCCATGGTCGATCGCGGCCGCGTTTGGCATTTCGGTGGGCGTGGGCATTATCTTCGGCATCTACCCCGCCAGGCGGGCGGCCAACATGGACCCGATCGAGGCCCTCCGCCATGAGTAGTGTTGCCACAGAGAATCGCCCGGAGACCGGCCGCGACGTGGTGGCCAGCGTGCGGAATGTGACCAAGGTCTATCGGCTCGGCGGGGAGGATGTGAAGGCGCTTGCCGGCGTCTCCATCGACTTCCACCAGGGCGACTTCGTGGCGATCATGGGCTCATCGGGCTCTGGCAAGAGTACGCTGCTCAACCTGCTCGGCTGCCTCGACCGGCCGACCACCGGGCAGTATTTCCTGGGCGGCAACGATGTCGCCACGCTCGACGATGAATCGCTCTCCCGTGTCCGCGGCCGCTACCTCGGCTTCGTGTTTCAGTCGTACAACCTGATTCAGCAGCTCAGCGTCGTGGAAAACATCGCGGTGCCGCTAGCCTATCAGCGACCGACCAATCCCGACGGCCCGGAGCTCTGCCTGCGGCTGGCCAAGCTCGTGGGCCTCTCCGGTCGGCTTGGCCACCGGCCCAACCAGCTCTCTGGCGGCCAGCAGCAGCGCGTGGCCATTGCCAGAGCCCTCGTCAACAACCCGCATGTGATCCTGGCCGACGAGCCCACCGGAAATCTCGACACCGCCACGAGCCTCGAGATCATGGATCTGCTCGACGCACTCAACAACGCCGGCCGGACGATCGTGATGGTGACCCATGAGCCCGACATCGCCGCCCGTGCGAAGACGGTGATCAGCCTTCGCGACGGCAAGATCGAGTCGATCACACACAACGGGTGATGACCGCGAGCGGCACCTGCTGCCCGACTGCTGAGCCGGCGACGCACCGGGGTGCTCAGCAACGAAGCGAGCCACCCCGAAGTGATCCCCACCACGAGGCGTTCGCCCATGAAACTGGCCATGCTCGTCAACCCGTTTACCGACCACAACCTGGCCCTCGCGGCACAGGCAGGCGTTGAGGAGGTGGTGCTGCCCTACCCAGGGCCGGGCCTTGAACCACTGCGGGCCGCCCGCAGCAAGGTGGAGGCCGCAGGCATGCGGCTGACGGTGCTCGAGCGGAAGATCCCGCACCGCCGGCTTGTGCACCGGCTGCCCGGCTGGGAGGAGGAGCTTGCCGGCTTCCAGGCTCTCCTCCGCGACATGGCAGACGCTGGGCTGCAGGTCGCCTGCTACAACTGGATGCCTGCCGAAGACTGGCAGCGCACCACCTGCACCTCGCCTGAGCGGGGCGGATCGCTGGCCACGGCCTTTGATCTTGCGGAGGTCGACCACAACGTCACCGATGCTGACGGCAGCCCCGACCAGCAGACGCCCGCCGCACAGCTCTGGGAAACGCTCACGCAGTTTCTCGACGCCGTACTCCCGGTCGCCGAATCCTGCGGCGTGTCGCTGGCGCTGCACCCCGACGACCCTCCGCTGCCGGTGATCCGCGGCCAGGAGCAGATCATCGGCTCCAACGCAGCCCTGCGGCGAGTGGTCGAGCTGGCCCCAAGCCCAGCGAACGGGATCTGCTACTGAACAGGC
>CALCGM010000158.1 GCA_937900985.1 uncultured Planctomycetaceae bacterium
CGCAGCACCCGCTTGCCCGATGAGAGGCAGAGGTAGTGGCCGCAGCCACTGCGGGCATGGTCGGCATGCGCGTGGGTGATCACCGCTTTAGGCACCGCCCGCCAGGGATCGATGTGGAACCCACCCGCTGGACAGTAGAGCCCCGCCGGCGACATCTCCAGCGTGCCCGGCATCTCCAGCCGCGACGACGACGCTGCATGTGCTGGCGGTGGAGCGGTCGGCATTGGGCAGGCAGCCTCCGGAGACGCGGGGGCGGCACGCCGAGCCGTGGCTCAGCGGTAGGCAGCGTTGCCTACGGCAGGGAAGCGGTAGCCGCCGAATCCCATCGGAGCGTAGCTGGGAAAGTTGCCGGGGACGAGCCCCTTGGGAAGACCATACATCTCCCAGGTGGGCGTTCCGGGCTTGGTGGGCGGCACAAAATATTTTGGCCGGTCGTCGATGCCCGTCTTGTAGGGCGACTCACCAGGCTGATAGGGGGCCTGCTTTTTCGGCGTGCCTCCGGCAACGCCGCGGGTGGTGTAGCCACGCTTCCACCACACGCCACCGGCCTTCGACTCCCCAGGAAGCACGGCAAGCATCACCACCGCCACGAGAGCAAGCAGCAGAACCTGAGGTAGTGGGCGGATCGACATGGAATCCCTCTTCGGCATCACGAGACATCGATGCGGCCAGGCGATGCTGGCACAAACCTGCCTTCTGCCATCGTCGCTTCTGCCCCCTGAGATGACCGACGCCGCCAAAGAGACCGGTTAGGAGGCCTGGGCCGGCGATGCCCCTGCCCAGCTGATGCTGACGGGGGCCTCAAAGATGTCTTCAAAAAGCTGCCGGCGTCGCTCAGCCCCCCAGATATCGACCTGTGGCTCTTCTGCGGCGACCGCCTGCAGCGTCACCCGACCGTCTTCGAGGCTCGCCCGCACATCCCGAACCTGCTGCGATCGACTGCGGTCGAGTCCGCCCGCCAGTCGCAGGATGGCAGCGAGCCGTCGCACCCGTTGCCGTTCATCCGCCGACAGGCGGCGGAAGGCGTCGTGTTTCCGCTTGGGAGCCGCTCCTCTGTGATAGCGGGCCACGTTCGCGATCAGCTCCAGATCGTGCTGCCGCATGCCGGGCAGCTGGCTGTTGCGGATGAGATGGTAGCTGTGCTTGTGATGCTGCTCGTAGCTGATGACGTAGCCGACATCCTGCAAGCGGGCGGCCATTTCCAAGAGCAGCCGATCCCCCTCCGGCATGGCAAACGCCTCCCGGAGATCCTCGAAGATCCGGCCGGCAAGAAAGGCAACCTGCCGGCCATGGTCGGCTTCGCCAGAACAGGCATCGGCGAATCGATCGACGGCCGCGGCTCGCACTTCGGTGGCTGAGCCTTGGAGATCCGTCGACTCCTGGATCATCTCCCGCAGCAGCCCATCCCGCACACCCCGGCTGTGGACCACCAGCGAGTTGATGCGAAACCGCTTCATCATCGCATCGATGATGGCCACGCCCGCCACGATGATGTCGGCCCGGTCGGGCGTCATGCCGGCGAGTGTGCGGCGACTGCGAACCGGAGTCTTCCGCAGGCGATCGAGCAGATGCCGCACATCGGCATGCGACGCCCGAAAGCCGCCCACCTGCTTGTCACTCCCTTTCCGAGAGGCCATCAGCAGTTCTGCCAGCGTGGTAAACGTGCCCCCGCAGCCCACCATGAAATGCGGAGCGAACGGCGGCTTGCTCGTCTTTCGCTTGAGGCAGTTCGCGATCTCCTTCTCCATCCGCATAAAGGCATCGACCGCATCCACATCGTCGGAGACCGGAAACTGCTCGGTCAGCCGCACGGCGCCGAGCGGTGTGGAGTAGATCTCCTCGACCATCTCGCCCGTTGAAAAAACGATTTCCGTGCTGCCGCCTCCGATGTCGGCAACAACGACATTTTTGTCGGTGAGATCGAAGGCGTGCTGCACGCTGGAAAACGCATAGCGGCCCTCCTGCTCCCCGGAGATCACCTCGACCTCAAGGCCGACCTCATCGCGAATGCGACGGCAGAAGTCGGGCCCGTTGCCAGCCTCACGAATGGCACACGTCGCAATCACCCGCAGGCTTTCCGCCTGAAAACCTGAGGCAATCTTTTTGAAGGCGTCGAGGGCGGCGATCGTCTGCTCCATCGACTGCTCGTCGAGATTGCCGTCGAGGCCGACGGAACGACCGAGCCGTGTCGGCTCCCGCTCCTCATCGAGAATCCGGTAGTTGCCTCCCCGAACGGACTCCGCAACGATCAGCCGAACGCTGTTGGAACCGATGTCGATCGCGGCCAAACGGCCGGAGAGGTCCGCAGAGAGAAATCGCTGCTGATTCGAATCAATGCCCACGTCAGGTCCCGCTCCGGTGGTGGCCAGCAATCTGCCATGATAGCCTCCGCCGTCGTCGATCAAGGTCGATCACGTTTGTCGATCACGTTTGTCGAGAATCCGGAACCTGCCGCCCCGTCTGCCAGCGATGTCGTCACGCGAACTTCCCGACCTCCCTCCCGCCGTCATCTACACGCGAGCCTCTGCCGGCGACAGCCGTGAGCCCCAGGTTTCAGCCAGCATCGCAGCAGCAGCCGTCATGGAGTCCACTCCGCGGCGGGTGGTGGCCGTGGGCAACTTTGATGGCGTGCACATCGGCCATGCGGCAATCATCGCCCAGCTCCGACAGATGGCCTCGCGACTCTCGGCCGATGCGGTCGTGCTCACGTTTGATCCGCATCCCGCAACCCTTGTGCGGCCAGAGTCGGCCCCGGTGCCGCTCTCGACGGCCGCCCGTCGAGCAGAGCTCCTGCTGAGCCTAGGCATCGATCAGGTGGTTGTGCAGCCGATGGTGCGGCCGCTGGTCGAGCTCTCGGCAGCAGCGTTTTTCCAGCAGGTGCTCTGCGAGCGGCTCGGCGCAGTGGGCCTGGTGGAAGGAGTCGACTTCCGTTTTGGCCGCGGGAGGGAAGGGGATGTGGCGATGCTCACACGGCTGTGCGAGGCCGCCGGTCTCGCCTGCGATGTCGTGGATCCAGTTCGCACGGGCGACACCATCGTCTCCAGCTCCAGGGTCCGCAGCCTGATCGCTGCCGGTGAGGTCGGCCCCGCCGCGTCGCTGCTGACCGCTCCCTACCGCATCAGTGGCACGGTGATCGAGGGCGCGAAACGGGGCCGCACCCTCGGCTTTCCCACGGCCAACCTGGCCAACGTCGCCACCCTGCTGCCGGCCCCCGGCGTCTATGCGGCCCATGTCGTCATCGCCGGCAGCGACGCAGCCCCGCACGACAGGGCCACACCGTCTGCAGCGGCGGTTCATATCGGCCCGAACGTGTCGTTTGGCGAGACCACACTCTCGGTGGAAGCCCACCTGATCGGCTTCACCGGGGACCTCTACGGACGCACCCTGCACGTTGACTTCCGGCAACGGCTGCGGGACA
>CALCGM010000159.1 GCA_937900985.1 uncultured Planctomycetaceae bacterium
GCGGTGCGGTTTGTGGGGGTGACCCGCGAAGAACTCGACGTGGTGGAAGGCTTCCTCGAGCAGGAGCAGAGCGAGGGCAAGACGTGGGCCGACGTGATCGGCTACCGGCTAGCAATCGATGAAGGCAGCGCCACCAACACGGCCTACATGAAAGCCGCCGGTCAGAACGGCATTCCCTGCGCGTTCATCGTGGGGAAGAGCGGCCTGGTTGAGTGGATCGGGCACCCGATGACGATCGACGAACCACTCGAGGCAATCGTCAACGACAGCTACGACCGGGAGGCGTCCGTTGCTGAGATGGCGGCAATGGAGCGGATCGATGCCATGTCGCGAGAACTCTTCATGCTGCAGCGCGAGCAGAAGTGGGAGGAGGCGTTGACCCTGCTTGAGACCATCCAGGCGGAACTCGATGAGAGTGCCGCCCCCTTCAACGCCCAGCGGCTGTTCAGCATGCGGCTCGATCTGCTGTCGGCCGCTGGCCGGACCGACGAGGCATCGGCTCTCCGCGGCGAACTGGTCGAGGCTGGCTGGGATGAGCCCCAGCTGCTCAACGAGCTCGCCTGGAACACGGCGATCGGTGCCGAGCCATCTGCTGAAGATCTGCAGGTCGCGCTGAAAGCTGCCACGCGAGCTGCCGAGTTGACCGAGCACGCCGACGGGAGCATCCTCGACACGCTCGCTCGCGTGCATTACGAGCTGGGCGACCTCGAGGCGGCGATCGAGTGGCAGGAGAAGGCCGTTGAGCATGCAGACGGAAATCCGTCGATCGAAGAGACGCTCAAGCAGTACCGTTCCGAGCAGAGCCCCACTGCCGATGATGAAGCCGAGGCTTCTGACAACGACGTGGAGTAAGTCGTACAAAGGTTCGGCATTCCGTGAGAAGAGAAGATGGCAGCGACGAGACGGGATATCCTTAGCGGAGGCCTGAGTGCGGCGGCAACCACGTTGCTCGCAGGGGGGGTGGCGGTTGGCGAGGTTGCCTCACTCACGCCACGTGAGCAGTTGCGGGCGTTTCTCGGTGAGTACCTGGTTTCGCCCGCCACGCTTCACCGCTTTCTCGATCCGCACGCGCGGACCTGGGCTCGGTTTCACCCGACATATGGTTATCTTCTGCGGAACTCCTCGATGCGGGACGGCGTCGACGGGGCTTCGACGCTTGCCCGTTACGAGCCGAGCGGGCAGCGAAAGCAGGTCAACTTCCCGACAGAGGCCTGCCGGATCCACACCTACGGCGACAGCTTCACGCAGGGGCATCAGGTCAGCGACGGGGAAACCTGGCAGGAAGTCCTCGCGGCGCACTTCTGCGAACCGATCCGCAACTTTGGTGTTGGTGGCTTCGGCGTCTACCAGGCAGCGATGAGGCTGCTGGAGATCGAAGAGCGGGGCGAAGGGGCGGAGTATCTGATCCTCACCGTCTGGGGTGACGACCACTTCCGCAGCATCTACCCCTGGCGGTGGCTGGCCTTCCCAGAGAATGTGCTGCCAACGCTTTCGGGCGAGATGTTTCACGCCAATCCGTGGATCCATGCCTCGCTCGACTTTGACAGCGGGCAACTGATCGACAAGCCCAACGTCTGCCCCGATGAAAAGACCCTGGAGCGGCTGAGCGACCTCGATTGGCTGGAGGCAACGTTTGCGAACGACCCGGTCGTGCAGCTGCTCTTTGCACGAGCGACGGGAGCGGTTGTGGATCGCGAGCCGTTCGACGCGCTCGGCCGGCTCCTCGGCCAGCCGGTCGACCTTGCAGATGGCGACGCAACCCGGACGACTGCCCAACGCCTGCTTCACAGCTACGGCGTTCGGGTTGGCATGCGAGTGGTTGACCGTCTGCAGGCATTCGCCCTCGAGCGGGGGAAGCAGCTGATGGTGGTGCTGAGCTACCCCGTTGGTTCCGTCTGGCACGCCTGCAGTCGCACTCCCGCCTACAACGACATCGACCATGTCGACTGGCACCCGCAGGAGTTTCGCGATCACCTGGCGAGCCTCGGCATCCCGTGTGTCGACAGCATGCCGCCACACGTCGCGGAGTTCGATACGTTTCGTCTCTCGGCCAAGGACTATGTCGACCGCTACTACATCGGCCACTACAACCCGCGGGGCAACCACTTCTTCGCGTATGCTCTTAAAGACCCGATCCGCGACTGGCTCTCCCCGCGGCCGCCGGCCTACCGGGCTGAAGCCGAGCGGCTGATCCGGTTTGAAGGCTATCTGCCGGGGTGAACGCGGCGGCTACTTCCAGGGCGAGTAGTCGGTGGGGGTGAGAAACTCGGCAACCACGCCGTTTTCCTTTTCGGTCAACGAGCCACCGGCTTTCTCTTCGGACTCGGTGCGGGCCTTCGTCCAGGCTGGATCCTTGCGGAACGCCGCAAACGACTCGGCGGCCGCCTCTTCGCTTGCGTGGCCGATCAGGTAGACCAGCATCCGGTCCGCGTGCGGCATGCCCTGGGCATGATGCCAGTAGATCAGGTTTTCAACGCCGTGCTTCGCGAAGAGGTCGATCGTGTGGTCGCGGAAGCGGGCATCGAGGGCGGGCAGGTTGCCTTCGGTGGCGTTGTAGGTTCGCAGCTGAAACACGCGGCTGCCTTTGTCTTCGACCTTCAGTGCGGGTGAGTAGTCGGTCGGCTCCAGGAACGTCTCGGTGATCCGGGCCACCAGCCGCCCGTCGGCGGTCGACGCCTTGTAGGCCGCCTGCCAGTCGGGGTCGTCGAGGAAGGCCTTCCAGGAGGCATCGCGGGCCTCACGGTCGGGATAGGCGAGGAAGTAGACGAGCTTCTGCTCAGGATTGTCGCCAGTCGGCACAAAGTAGCCCACGTTGGTCATCCCGTGCTTTTCGAAGAGCGCCATCGTGTGGTCACGAAAGCGGGCATGCAGAGCGTCGAGCTTGCCTTCGTTGGTGTAGTAGACCCGCATCTCGTAGAGGCCGGGCTCAGCAGCGAGCAGCTGTGTGGGCAGGACGATGCCCAGGGTGAGGCACGCGGCAGCAAGAATCGAGCGAAGGCAGGACATGGGCAACTCCAGGAATGAATGCGATGAATGAGAACGAAGAGAGGCGTGGAATGCGTGGGGCTCGCTAGAGGTTGGCCACCTCAAAGCCCTCGCGGTAGTGTCGCCGCAGCAGAGCCTGGGCAGCGTCGTGGCCGGGGATCTGCATCGCCTCGGCCTCCCAGCGGAGCGTGTCGCCAGGAAAGCGGTTGGCAATCGTGCCCAGCAAGACGGCTTCGGTGAGCGGGCCGGCATAGTCGAAGCCGCAGGTGGTGGGAGCGCCACCAAGGCAGGCATCGACGAAGAGGTGGTAGTGGTTGCCGTTGGGGGCCTGCTCGATGTCGGTGTCGGCAAACTGTTCCTCCGGCAGCAGCATCGGCATGCCCACATGGGGAAGCAGGATCGCTCCGGTCTCGCCGACAAACATCGAGCCCTGCCCTGGCAGCGTCATCCGCGAGCCATCGGCTCCGCCCAGGGGCCACTGCGACGTGTCGGGCATGCGGCCGCCGTCGTACCAGGTCAGCTGGAAGTCGGTGGTTGTGTAGGCAGACTTCTCGGCAAAGCTGAAATGGGTCTCGTTCTGCATGCCGTAGGAGTGTGGCGGAGCCGCTGAGCTTGCTGAGACGATCTCGCTTGGGGCTCCCAGCTTGAGCGCTGAAAACACGGGGTCGAGAATATGGATCGCCATATCGCCCATCGTGCCGCAGCCAAAGTCATACCACCGCCGCCAGTTGCCGGGGTGGTAGTGGCCTGGGCAGTAGGGCCGTTCGGCTGCGGTGCCGAGCCAGAGGTTCCAGGCGAGGCTCTCCGGCACGTCGCCCGGCTCAGGATCCGGGCCGTCGTAACCCCAGGTCTTGTTGCTCCAGGAGTGCACCTCGCGAACCGGACCGATTACGCCCGACTGCACAAGCCTGACGGCGGTGCGGTAGGGCGTGGTGGAGTGGATCTGCGTGCCCATCTGCGTGACCAGGCCCGATGTCGCCGCAACACGCCGCAGCTGCCGCGACTCATACACGTCGTGGGTCAGCGGCTTCTGACAGTAGACATGCTTGCCGAGGTTGAGGGCCG
>CALCGM010000160.1 GCA_937900985.1 uncultured Planctomycetaceae bacterium
CCCCGAGCGGCCCCGAACGCTCGGCTCATCAGCCCGGGCTCACCCCGAGCGATCTAATACCGGGGAACCCCCGCATCAACCTCCAGGCTCCAGGCCTCGATCCCACCAGCGAGGCTCTGCGCCCCCGCAAACCCCTTGCTGCGGAGAAACTCCACCACCCGGAGGCTCCGCACGCCGTGATGACAGTGCACCACCAAGGGCTGTTCTCGCCACGGCTCGAGGTCGGCAAGCCGTTCGGGGATCTCCCGCATCGGGATCAGCTGGGCTCCCTCGATGCGGGCGATTTCGTATTCATCCGGCTCACGGCAGTCGAGCAGGAGAAGGTTGGCGTCAGACCGCATCTGTACCAGTTCGGCGGTGGTGACTTCGAGCGAGGAGGGCTGGGGGCTGGTCATGGTGGGCCTTCCACACGTGTCGGAGACAATCAGAGGAGAGTGTACCCTGAGGGTCTCGCGATGCTCTCGTTCTGTTCCTCGTGGTGCGATCCTGCAATGCCCGCTGTTGCCGCCGATCCCGAAGCCGCCCGCGGGTTTGCCCTGCAGGTGGTCTCGCGTCTGCGAGAGGCGGGGCATGAGGCGTTCTGGGCGGGCGGGTGCGTTCGCGATGAGCTGCTCAGCCGCACGCCGGCAGATTATGACGTGGCCACGTCGGCGAAGCCCGACGCCGTCCGCGAGCTCTTTGGCCGCCGCCGGACACTGGCGGTGGGGGCGGCCTTTGGGGTGATCACGGTGGTGGGGCCCCGCGGCGCGGGGCATGTCGAGGTCACGACCTTCCGGACCGATGCGGCCTACACCGATGGCCGTCATCCTGCAGGTGTGCGGTTTTCCACGCCACAGGAGGATGCCCAGCGACGGGACTTCACGATCAACGGGCTGTTCTTTGATCCACTTGCTGGCAAGGTGCACGACTACGTCGGTGGCACGGCTGATCTTGAGAAGGGCGTTGTCCGGGCGATCGGCGTCGCCTCGCAGCGGTTTGCCGAAGACCACCTCCGCATGCTGCGGGCCGTCCGCTTCACTGCCGGCTTCGGCTTTGCCCTTGAAGCAGAGACTCGGGCAGCGATTGAGCGGATGGCTCCGCGGGTGACGAGCGTCAGCCCGGAACGGATCGCCGCCGAACTGCGGCTGATGACGACGCGGCGAGGGCGGGCCGCGGCTCTTGAGCTGCTGCTCGACACCGGCCTGGCCAAAGAGGTTCTGCCAGAGGTGGCCGTGCCGGGCGGCTCCGCGGTTTCCCGGGACCGCTGGCTGCTGGCCTCGCGGGTGCTTGCAGCGGTTGACGAGCCTTCGCTTTCGGCTGCTCTGGCTACCCTCGTCGACATCGCGGCCGCCTCGGATGCCCCGTCGGAAGCCGATGCGCCGCCTCTCCGCCGCCCCCACTCTCGCACCATCGCTGCGATCGGCTCACGCCTGCGGCTCTCCAACGAGGAGACGGCGACAGCCGACTGGCTGCTGGCAGCGGTGCGGCGGCTGAGAGCGATCACAGAACCGACGG
>CALCGM010000161.1 GCA_937900985.1 uncultured Planctomycetaceae bacterium
GGCGTGGTGATCACCACCACCGTGCCCTGCCCGAGCGTGTGCTCAAGCACAGCCGGGGTGCCATCGCGGTAGGCAACGATCGGCTCCGCCGGCGTCAGGGTCTGCCGGACGGCCGCCGCATCGGCCGCAGCGCCGGCAGCCGGATTCACCGCAAACTCCCAGTGGCGATAGACCGGAAAATCTTGCCAGGGCACCGTGTCGGCCACCCGCCGGAAGACCGCGAGCATCGGATGGTCGAGCTGCCTGGGGCTCATGTAGTTTTCACCACTCTCATCCCGCCAGATCCGTGCCAGTTCGCCGCCGAGCGTGCGACGGCTCTCGTCGGTGTTGAAGGCCTCGGGCGTGGTGGCCTGCGGTCCGAGCCAGACCACCAGCCCCCGCCCAAACCGCACCCAGTCGCCAAGCTCTGCCCAGGTGCGGTCATCGAGAGGCGGCGGATCGACCAGCACGATGCCGTCGTAGTCGTCCCAGGCCTGTTCGCGAAAGCCGTCGATGCCAACCAGCGAACACTCCAGCCGACTTCGCCCATCCCGGGCAAGGGCCGCCGGGGCAATCGCCTCAGTCACATAGCGGCCCGTGCGGCGGGCAGGCTGCGGCGCTACCACGAGCACCCGGGGCGTTGCATCGACCTCCACACTGAAATACCGCACGTCGTCGGCATCGAGATCATCTGCCCCAACGATCACGACCCGCCCCTGCCGTGTGCCTTTCTCAAGGCCGGCGATGGCAAAGGTGAGCGGCTCACAGCCAGCCTCATCCCACTCCACCGGCTGCACCGCCCGACGGGCATAGCGACCATCTGGCTGCACGAGTTCCACCGCGACCGAACGCTCCTCGGCAGGGCCCAGGCGGCTGCGCTCCACCGTCAGCTCAAGCGGCGCCGTTGCCGACACCCGCTCGGCCGGCAGCCGCACGGAGTCGAGCGAAAAGTTGGACGGCTCCTGCACGCCCACATCGATCACGACGGGCGAGACCTGCGGGTGACGGGCCAGCACTGCAGCGGCCGGCTCGCCGGTCTCCCAGGCCGCCAGCGAGAGATCGCTGAGAAGATAGAGTTCTCGCCTGCTCCGCTGCGACTCCGCCAGCAGACTGGCCGCAGCGTCGACGGCCGTGGCCAGCGGAATCGCCTGCGGGCCCGCTGCCAGACGATCGAGTGCTGCCACGGCGGCCTGGCTACTCGGAGCAAACGCCAGCGGCCTGCCGGAGGTGTCAACGATGGCAACCTCACTGCCTCGCGGCAGTCGCTCAATCAGGTCACGGGCGATCGCCGCAGCATCTTCCAGCCGACTGCGGTTGGCCTTCCGCAGCAGCATTCGCGGCGCGGTGTCGATCACGAAAGCCACCGCAACCGGCCCTTCCGCCTCCCCCAGCCATCCGGCCGCCCGCAGCGTTGGCCGCGCGAGCGCCAAGGCCAGGACCACAATCGCCGCCATCCGCAGCAGCAGGAGCAGCAGGTGGTTGAGCCGCAGTCGACGCCGATTGGCAATCCGCCTCTCCTGCAGAAACCGCAGGGCCGGAAAGTCGTGCGGCACGGGCTTCCGCCGCATCGCCAGATGCAGCACGATCGGCACTGCCACGAGGGCAGCCCCACCGAGAAGCAGCGGCGTGAGGAAGGAAAGGCCCATAGATGGTGTGTGCTCGCGGCGTCGGCGTGACGAAACCTTCTAGAAGCGGCTGCGGCGGCTGGCGAGATACCCGGTGAGGGCTCGGTCGAACTGCATGCTCGTGTCGATCGGAACGTAGTCGATGCCAGCCTGAAAGCAGGACCGCCGGTAGCCCTCGCGAAAACTCTGGATGCTTTCGAGATACCCGCTGCGGGCTGCGTCGGCATCGATCACGAGCTTTGAGTCGGCTTCCGGATCGGTGAGCTCCACCATGCCCTCGTAGGGAAACCGCTCCTCCGCTTCGTCGAGCACATGAAAGAGAATCACGTCGTGGCCGCGATGCCGGAGCCGATTGAGCGCGTCGCGAATCGGCTCAGGATCGGCCAGCAGGTCGCTGAAGATCATCAGCAGCGAGCGATGCCGCAGCATCGCTCCAGCCTGCACGAGGCTCTTGGCGATGTCGGTGGCTCCCGAGGGCTTCACCCGCGTCAACAGCGAGAGCACCTCGGCAATCTGCGAACGCTTTGAGCGTGCCGGCAGGCTGAGGCGGATGCGGTCGTCGAAGACCATCAGCCCGCAGGGGTCTTGCTGGTGCACCATCAGCCAGCAGAGGGCGGCCGCCAGCGAGATCGAGTAGTCGAGTTTGGTGAACTGCTGCCGGTAGGTGAAGTCCATCGAGCGGCTGGTGTCGATCAGCAGGTAGCCGGTGATGTTGGTCTCGGCTTCAAACTTCTTGACGTAGGGCTTGTCGGTCTTGGCGTAGACCAGCCAGTCGATGTCTTTGGGGTCGTCGCCGGGGGTGTATTTGCGGTGTTCGCTGAACTCCACGGAGAAGCCGTGGTAGGGGCTGGCATGCAGCCCCTGCAGAAACCCCTGCACGATAAACTTCGCGCGAAGGTCGAGCCGGGCAATCTGCCGCACAACATCCGGCTTCAGGTATTCCTCAACGGCACGCACCATCGCCCGCCCCCTTCTGGCAGCAGCCTGCCGCTCACTTCACGAGCTTGGGAATCTCGGGCTCAGGAATCTCCGCCACCAGACGGGCCACCACATCTTCACTCGTCAGTCCGTCGGCCTGGGCCTGGAAGTTGGTAGCGATGCGGTGCCGCAGCACCGGAATGGCAATCCTCTTGATGTCGCTGAGCGACACGCTGAAGCGGCCATCCATCGCCGCCAGTGCCTTGCCGCCCTGAATGAGAAACTGCCCAGCTCGTGGCCCCGCCCCCCAGTCGACAAGTTCCGCCACATACTTTGGCGACAGGGGATCCTTCGGCCGCGTGGCCCGCACGAGCCGGGCGACATATTTCACCACGTACTCACTGACGGCCACGCTGGAGACGAGCTTCTGGATGTTGACGATCGCCCGGCCGGAGAGCACCTTGCGGACTTCCGGCTTTTCCGAACGGGTGGTCGCCAGCAGAATCTGCTCCTCTTCCGAGGCCGAGGGATAGCCAACCTTGATGTTGAACATGAAGCGGTCGAGCTGGGCTTCTGGCAGCGGGTAGGTGCCTTCCTGCTCGATCGGATTCTGCGTGGCGATCGTGAAGAACGGCTCCGGCAGCTGGTAGGTCTCCTGCCCCACCGACACCTCCCGCTCCTGCATCGCCTGCAGGAGCGCAGCCTGCGTCTTCGGCGGCGTGCGGTTGATCTCGTCGGCCAGCAGGATGTTGGTGAAGATCGGGCCTTCCACGAAGCGAAAATGACGGCGGCCGTTCTCGTCTTCTTCCAGCACGTTGGTGCCGGTGATGTCCGACGGCATCAGGTCGGGGGTGAACTGCACCCGCTTGAAGCCGACATCGAGGATCCGGGCGACCGTCGACACCATCAGGGTCTTCGCCAGCCCAGGAACCCCCTCCAGGAGGCAGTGGCCGCGGGTGAAGATGGCGGCAAAGAGCTGCTCGATGACGTCGGTCTGGCCAACGATCACCTTCTGAAGCTCTTCCTGCATCAGCTGCCGGTGCTGGGAAAACTCCTGCAGGATGTCGTCGAGGGTCTTGGGGCGGGGGGCTGTCGACACGCTT
>CALCGM010000162.1 GCA_937900985.1 uncultured Planctomycetaceae bacterium
CACGAGGCCCTGCCAGCCCGCGGTCACTTCGCCGTGAGGCAGTAGAGCTTCGAGGCGGTGCGGATCACAAGCCGGTCGCCGACCACCGCCGGGCAGGCCATGCAAAACTCGTCGAGCGGGTTGGTGGCGAGCAGCTCAAACTCGCTGCCGACCGGGATCACGTAGGTGTCGCCATCCTCGCTGAGGCAGAACAGCCGGCCGTTGTAGCTCCAGGGAGAGGCGGTAAACGACGCTCCGTCAGGGAGCCGCTGCTTGCCGAAGATCTCCTCGCCGGTGCGGGCATCGTGGCAGGTGAGAAAGCCTTGGTCGTAGAGTGTGTAGAGAAAGGTGCCGACCACGAGCTGGCTTGTGTTGTAGGGCGAGGCCTTCGGCTGATACCAGGCGATGTGGGAGGTTTCGCCATCGAGGCCCTCTGGTGCGAGATCCCCAGAGCCGCCGGGAGTGATCGCAAAGGTGGGCCGGTGCTGGTCGCCCACGTAGCCGCTGGCGATGTAAACCATGCCATGGGCGGCAAAGGGCGAGGGGATCACCAGGTTCGACATCCGCCCGTCAAACTCCCAGAGCAGTTCGCCCGTCAGCGAGTAGCTGCGGTTGCGGTTCATGCCGGGCACCACAATCTCGGTGCGAAGCTCGTTCTCCCAGACCAGAGGCGTGGCCCAGCTCCGCTGTTCATCGCGAGCCGTCCGCCAGTTCTCCCGGCCGGTGGCCGCATCGATGCCCGCAATCCACGACTCCTCGAGGTTGTCGTAGACCACAACCACCTGCCCGTCGTGAACGACCGGGCTTGCCGCGGCGCCATAGTCGAAGAAGGTCTTCTTCGGCGGGATCTCGTAGGTCCACAGCAGCTCGCCATCGAGGCTGTAGGCATAGAGGCCGAGGTCGCCAAAGAGCACGTAGAGCCGCTCGCCGTCGGTGGTTGGGGTCTCGGCGGCATAGGTGCTCTTGGGATGCCGCGGCACGGCCGGCTCGCCCGCGTGGGCCTCATGCCGCCAGAGTTCGCGGCCCGTTGCCAGGTCGTAGCAGAGCACGAGCCAGCGGTGCACGCCCGGCGAGGGCTCCCGCACGCCCTGGCCGAGGTAGAGGCCCTTGGCCGGCGTCCGCTCATCTCCCTCAGCAACCACCGTGCTGAGAAACACCTTGCCATCGACCACGATCGGCGAGGCCCAGCCCCAGCCGGGCACCTCAGCGGCCCAGGCGACATGCTCTGTCGTGCTCCAGGTTTCCGGCAGGCCGGCCGCGTCGTCGGCCACACCGCTGCCATCGTTGCCGCGAAACCGTGTCGAACTCTCCGCCGCGACACCGGCCCCAGCCGCATTCACCAGAAGCCAGAGCACGACCACACTCGCCCACCACCGCAGGCTTGCCCGCACACGATCGGTTGCAACGTCCAGGGAAGACCAGCACAGCATCTGAAAGGCTCCTGCCGAGTAAGGAAACATCCGAGGATCACGAGCGTATCAGTCGCACACCCCGCTGTGTGAGCGGCCCGCACCCGCCACTCACTCCTACCCCACCGGTCGAGCCCGGCCTCAGGTCCGCGTCGCTGAGGCGGGCGTCGGGCACAATCCCGCTCGTCCGCGTCGCCGGCACCCGTCTCTCGATACACTCGGCACAGCATGGCCCCGGGGCATCCCGCCGAGCATCTGGCAGCGAGGCACCTTTGGGGGAACAATCGCATCGAGGGGAGCGGGCGAACATGGTGTTGTGGAGAGATCGCGGTTGGGGCGTGCTGGCCCTCGGGCTGCTTGCGTTGCTCTTGGCCCCGACGACGACAGCCAGCGTGGCGGCTGCGCCTGCAGGCGACGGCAGCGTGCGTCTCACAGGCGAGTTGCAGCAGTGGCACACCGTCGTGCTCGATCTTGCCGGCCCATTCGCCCACGAGACAGACTCGGCCCCAAACCCCTTCACCGACTACCGCCTCACCGTGATCTTTGCGCATGCCGAAAGCGGGCTCTCCATGGCCGTTCCAGGCTTCTTCGCCGCGGATGGCAACGCAGCCCACACCAGCGCGACCTGCGGAACGGTGTGGCGGACACTCTTTGTGCCACGGGCCACGGGTACCTGGACCTACGAGGTGCAGTTTCATGCCGGCAGCGGCGTGGCCATTGATGATACCGCCACCGCAACACCGCTCCCTCCATTTCATGGCGCGAGCGGGTCGTTTGAAGTGACGCCGTCGACGGCAACCGGCCGCGACCTGCGGGCCCATGGGCTGTTGGAGTATGTCGGGCACAGGTATCTCCGCTTTGCCGGCAGCGGGCAGTTCTTTCTCAAAGCGGGGGCCGACGCCCCGGAAACCCTGCTGGCCTACGCCGACTTCGACAACACGGTTGCAGGCAAGCCAGACGCGGTGCCTCTGAAGACCTGGGCGCCCCACGTTCGCGACTGGCGGGACGGCGATCCGGTCTGGCAAGACGGCAAGGGCAAGGGGCTGATCGGTGCGATCAACTACCTGTCGGGGAAAGGCTGCAACGCCTTCAGCTTCCTGACCTACAACGCCGGCGGCGACGGCGACAACGTGTGGCCGTTCGTCGAACGCAACGACAAGCTGCACTACGACTGCTCGAAGCTCGACCAATGGGGCATCGTGTTTGATCACGGCACCCGTCAGGGGATGTATCTGCACTTCAAACTTCAGGAAACCGAAAACGATGACGATCGGCGGGGGAAGCGGAAGCGTGTGCCCGAATCGCTCGACGGGGGAGACCTCGGCCCCGAACGCAGGCTCTACCTGCGGGAACTGATCGCCCGGTTTGGCCACAACCTGGCCCTCAACTGGAATCTCGGTGAGGAAAACTCACAGTCGACGGCCCAGCAGCAGGCGATGCTCGACTGCATCGCGTCCCTCGACCCCTACGATCATCTGCGGGTGATCCACACCTTTCCCGAGCAGCAGGATCAGGTCTACAGGCCCCTCCTCGGTGATCAGAGCCGCCTGACCGGCGTTTCGCTGCAGAACAGTTCGCTTGAAACCACGCATGCCCAGACGGTGAAGTGGGTCACGGCCTCGGCTGAGGCAGGCACGCCGTGGGTGGTGGCGTTTGACGAATCGGGTTCGGCCGCCCACGCGCAGTGCCCCGACCTCGGCTACCGCGGCTTCGATGGGCATGACCGTCGCGGCGAGTATGCACACACCCAACATGACGTCCGCAAGCAGACCCTCTGGGGAACGCTGATGGGGGGCGGCGCCGGCAACGAGTATTACTTCGGGTATCAGTTCGAGGAGAACGACCTCGTCTGTGAAGACTGGCGGAGCCGCGACCAGAGCTGGGACTACTGCCGGATCGCCCTTGCCTTCTTTCACGACAACGCGATTCCCTTCTGGGAGATGCAGCCGGCCGACAGCCTCGCCGTCGTGCAGGCGGGAGATCCGCAAACCCTCTGCCTGGCCAAGCAGGGCGAGGTCTATGTCGTCGCCACGCACGCGATCGGCGACCGCCCGCAGGGCCCTCTGCTTGACCTCCGCGAGGCCCACGGTCGGTTCGAGGTGTGGTGGTTTGATCCGCAGGCAGGCGGCGACCTGCAACGCGGCCAGCAGGCATGGGTGGCGGGCGGTGGCGTGGCTTCGCTCGGCCTGCCACCAGCAGACAACGCCGCAGCCGACGACTGGGTGATCCTGATTCGCCGAACAGCCCGTTGACGGCCTCCAGCGATCACGGCAGCCCACCGCTTCGCGTGCAGCGTGCGGCCTCACGTCGGCAGGCGTGGTCGCTACCATCAGGACATGTCACCCCGGCCTTTCAGGAGCACTCCCATGAGACACAGTCACGGCATGCAGCAATGGGCAGGCAAGACCGCCCTCGTCACCGGCACCAGCAGCGGCATCGGAGCGGCGATTGCCAGCAGGTTGCTCGCCGATGGCATGCGGGTTGTCGGCTGCGGCCGGCGGCCGGAGCGGGTGGCGGAGGTGCTCACCGCGGCTGACCCCAGCGGCGAGTCGTCGCTTGCCCTCGGCTGCGACGTCACCGATGAGGCCGCGGTGAAGGGGATGTTTGCCGCGGCCAAAGACCGCTTTGGCGGAGTTGATGTGCTCGTCAACAACGCCGGCCTCGGCCATGCCGGCACGCTCGCCGACGGCACCGTCGAGCACTGGCGGGAGATGCTCGAGGTCAACCTGCTCGGCCTGTGCCTGTGCACCCGCGAGGCACTCGCCGACATGCGGGCCCGCGGCGGCTTCGGCCAGATCATCCACATCGGCTCGATGGCTGGGCAGCGGGTGCCCCCGGGAGCGGGCTTCTACGGCGCCACCAAGCATGCCGTGCGTGCCCTGACAGAGAGCCTGCGGATTGAGCTCCGCGAGGCCGGCGACCCGATCCGCATCGGTGAGATCTGCCCCGGCTACGTGGAGACCGGCTTTGCCGAGCACTACTTCAAGTCGGCAGAGAAGGCCCGCGAGACCTACTCCCGCTTCAAGGTGCTCGAGCCCGTCGATGTGGCCGAGGCGGTGATCTCGATGCTCGCCTGCCCGCCGCATGTGCAGGTGCACGACATCCTGCTGCGGCCGACCGACCAGCCGACCTGAGGTTCATTCCCCGGCAGCACGCTCAGCAGCGATGGCCCAGTCGATGCCGTTGGCCAGCAGCCGACAGAAGCTCTCGTCCGCAAAGTCGCTCACATGCCCAAGCGTGGTCGCAAATACGCGACCACCACCCGGCGACCGGGCCGTCCAGGCCACCGGCTCTGCCGGCTTGCCGTCGATCGCTCCTGTGAGCAGTGGCGTGGTGGCATTGGTCAGCGGGTTGACGAGATAGAGCGAGCCGGCCGACTCAAACGGGAGCGACACCCCGTTGAGCAGGCTCGCTCCAGCCGCCGCTGGGGCTGCGTCGACGCGTGTGATGAGCCCGTTTGGATGGTGGTTGGCATAGTGGCAGCCGAGCACCTCGGTGTCGAAGTGTTCCCACACCGCATGCCCGTCCGGCGGGGGCTCCCCTCGCAGCGAGAAGGCATGGCAGGAGGTGCGGATCACCACCAGCGGGCCGCCGGCCGCCACGTATCGGCGGAAGGCCGCCAGCTGGTCGGTCGTGGGGGCCCTGCGGCGGACACTCAGCAGCACGAGGTCGTAGTCTTCCGCCTGCTCAAGGCCGGCAAGAGTGTGGCGGCCCTCGTCGTCGGGTGCGGTGACCGAGTCGATCGTAAACCGATCGGCGAGCTGGGCCTTCGCGAAGGCTGGCAGCGTCTTCCGCGTGTCGTATTCCTTCTCGGCGATCACCAGCAGCAGCCGCGGCCTCGTCTCGCCAGCGGTCTCGTCGCCGCGAGCCTCACCGCCAGCAGCCACCGCAGCAGCCACGACGCACACAAGCAGCGCCAGCCACCGCCGCGACGGCGCGTCGTGAGCCCGCTGGGCACGCGACGCTGCTTGATGCCAGACGCTCGTGTTGTTCCTCATATCGCACCCTCCCCAGGTACGCTGATGGTACCATCCGGCCTACGATTCGACGGTGATCGGCTGTGTTTGCCGTGCGATCACCAGCCGCAGCACCGATCCTGAGCCTATGCCAGCAAGCCCCCCTGCCTACGAACTCTCAAACCGGCAGCTGCGGGCAAAGGTCTGGTCGCGGCTGCGTCGCTCTCGCGGCACGCTGGCCCTCGCGCTGGTGGTGCTCGTGGTCTCGGTGCCGTTTGTCAACTTCCATCCGCTTGTCTGGGGCTTCGTCGCCGACGAGCTCGTGGAAAAGACGCTCACGCCCAGCCTGCTCGGGATGTGGCTGGGGATCATGCTCGCGACCTATCTGGTTGGCCTCGTGCTCGGAGCCTGGCAGACCTATCTGCTGGAGCGAACCGGGCAGGCGTTTGTGCGAGACATTCGCGTCGAGCTGTTTGAGAAGTTTCAGCATCAGTCGCTGGCCTACCACCGCGATCACAGCACCGGCGAGCTCGTCACGCGGATGACCGGCGACGTCGATGCCATGGAGCAGTCGGTTCTGCAGGGGCTCACCAGCCTGCTTGAGGAGATTGTGACCTTCATCGTGGTCGCCACGATGGTGCTCTGGCTGAGCCCCGTGGTCGGTGCGGCCTCCATCCTGCCGCTGGCCTTCGCGTTCGTCTTCATCCGCAGCTACAACGTCCGCGTGAAGCGTGTCTACGAGGGTGTCCGCCGCCGGCTCGGCACGATCGGCAGCTTCCTCCAGGATCGCCTCGCCGGCATCCAGGTCACGCAGAGCTTCGCCAAGGAGGCCGCCGAGCAGGAGCAGTTTCAGGAGCGGGCCGACGGCTTCTACGAGACGAGTGTGGCCGCCAGCCGACTTCGCAACACCTACTTCCCCGTGGTGTCGTTCTTCGGATTTCTCAACAACCTCGTGATGCTCGGCGTGGGATCGTGGCTGATCATGGAGGGCAGCGAGTGGTTTAGCCTGGGAGCGCTGATCGCCTACCGGGGATTCTGGTGGCGGCTGCAGAGCCCAATCCGCACGATCGCCCAGACCAGCGACATCCTGCAGCGGGCACGGGCGGCAGCCACACGGGTGATGGAGCTGCTCGACGAGCCGATTGCGATTGAGGACCGCCCACACGCCCGCGTGTGGACCGAGGGCCAGGGCACCGTCGCCTTCCGCGATGTGCACTTCGCCTACGTGCCGGGCACGCCGATTCTCCGCGGAGTCAGCTTCGCGATTGAGGCCGGCGAGTTTGTCGCGATTGCCGGCGGCAGCGGGTCGGGCAAGAGCACCCTGCTCAATCTCGTGCCGCGGTTTTTTGACGTGACCGCCGGCGCGGTGCTCGTGGACAGCCACGACATCCGCGACTTCACGCTCGCTTCGCTGCGGGCAGAGATCGGCTATGTCGGCCAAGACAACCCGCTCTTCGACGGCACGGTGGAAGAGAATCTCCGCTACGGCAGGCCCGATGCCTCAAGCGACGAGCTGATCGCAGCGGCCCGCGCCGCCAATGCCCACGACTTCATCCTCGACCTCCCGGCCGCGTATGCCACGCGTGTGGGTCAGAACGGTGTCAAGCTCTCGGGCGGCCAGCGGCAGCGGCTGAGCCTCGCCCGAGCCTTCCTCACCCGGCCCCGCATTCTGCTGCTCGACGAGCCGACCGCGTCGGTTGAGCCGGAGAGCGAGGCGCTGATCCACGCGTCGATCCTGGAGCGAACCCGCGATGGCCGTGGCACGACGCTGCTGGTGACCCACCGCGTCGATCTGCTGCGGCAGGCGGCCCGGATTCTCTTTCTCGAAGGTGGCCGACTGATCGCCGACGGCCGCCACAGCGACCTGGTGCTGACCTGCCCCGAGTATGCCGACGCCTACCACCGCTGGGAGGTCAAGGAAGAGGCCGGGGCCGGCCGGGCAGGCGATGGAGAGTGTGAGGAACTGCGATGACTGCTCCCTCCGGCATCCGCGTTGTCGACGTCGATGTCTTTTTTCTGCCGGTCGTGACCCGCATGCCGCTGAAGTTTGGCGGGCAGACGGTGACGAGCGTGACCTGCGCGCGGGTGGCGGTGACCGTCGAGGATTGCCATGGCCGGCGAGCCACCGGCTGGGGAGAGACGCCGCTGAGCGTGCAGTGGGCCTGGCCCGCCGACCTGCCCTACGACACGCGGCATCAGGCGATGCAGCAGCTGGTGTGTGCGCTCGCCCGTGGCTGGCTGGCCTGCGGCGAGGCTGGCCATCCGCTGGTGATCGGCAGCCGGTTTCTCACGGAGCAGCTGCCGGCGGCGCGGCATCAGGCCAACCAGGCACACCCCGCCGCCCCGATGCCAAGACTGGCCGCCCTGATCTGCGCAAGCCCCTTCGACATCGCCCTGCACGATGCCTATGGCGTGCTCCACGGGATCGACATCTACCAGGCCTACGGCCGGGAGCACCTGCCCTGCGACCTGGCAAGCCTGCTTGAGCCAGCAGCAGGCAGCGGCGTGAGCTTTGCGGGCCGCGTGCCGGCGGACTATCTCGTCACCAACCCGGCTGCGGTGCCGACGAGCCTGCCGGCCTGGCACTTAGTCGGCGGCCTCGACCCGCTCACCGACGACGACCGCACCGGCAGTGAGCCCGACGACGGCGAGCCGGTCACGCTCGTCGACTGGATCGACCGAGACGGCCTGCGATGCCTGAAGATCAAGCTGACAGGCACGCAGCCGGCGTGGGACTTCGAGCGGCTCGTTCGCGTGGGTGAGATTGCGATTCGCCAAGGCTGCCCGCACCTCTCGGCCGACTTCAACTGCACCGTCACTGACCCGGCCTACGTCAACGACATTCTCGATCGGCTCAAGCAGGACCATCCCCGCATCTTCGGCATGATCCTCTACGTCGAGCAGCCCTTTCCCTATGAGCTCGAGGAGCATCCGATTCAGTGCACCAGCGTGTCTGCCCGCAAGCCGCTCTTTCTTGACGAGAGCGCTCACGACTGGCAGCAGGTGCGGCTCGGCCGCGAGCTCGGCTGGAGCGGCGTGGCCCTGAAGACCTGCAAGACGCAGTCTGGCGCGATCCTCTCCGCCTGCTGGGCTCGGGCCCACGGGATGCCGTTGATGGTGCAGGATCTCACCAACCCGATGCTCGCCCAGATACCCCACTGCCGGCTTGCCGCACATGCGGCCACCATCATGGGCGTGGAAACCAACAGCATGCAGTTTTATCCCGCTGCCTCAGCCATCGAGGCCCGCATCCATCCCGGCCTCTACCGCCGCCGCAACGGCCAGATCGATCTCTCGAGCCTCGGCAGCACCGGCGTCGGCTACCGCGTCGACGAGATCGGCCGCGAGCTGCCCGATCCCGTCTGCCTCTGAGCATCGCGACGCAGCTTCACGAAAGACCCAAGCATCGGCATGCCCACGACCGCCGTAAGGCGGGTTATGTTCTTTCGGCCTCAGGCCATCTCCGGCACCACGTAGCCGTCGCGGTATTCCCGCTTGAGAAACTGGTTGGCCTGCGAGGCGGCGGGGCCGGTGAACTGACCGCTGGCCTGATCGATCTCGAGGATCGGGCTCGCGAGAATCTCGCCGCCGTCGAGATCGAGGCCGTGGGCGGCCAGCATGCTGCCCACCTCGTCAGCCAGGCCCGCCATCTGCGGGAAGCCGTCGGCGATCGTCTTGGGATGAAAGCGGCTGCCAGCCCGGAAGGCGATGTTGGCCAGGTTGCACCAGCCGGTGGAGTCGTTGCCCACCGACACATCGGCGTTGAGCAGCGAGGCATCTCGCGACCGCACCGCGTCGATAAAGTTTTTCTGGTGCACATGGTCGCCGTTGTTGCCCTTGAAGCGACGGATCTCCTTGCCATCGGCGTCGTAGGCCACACCGCGGCCCCGCTGCCCCTCGTAGCGGCCGCCTTCGCAGGTGGCGATGTAGCCGCTGCCAGGCCCTGGGTGCTCGGGGCTCTTCTTGCTCCCCGGCGCAGCGGTGATGTTGGCCAGATGGATGCTCACGGGGATCGCCCCGGTGTCGAAGTGCACCATGTGGACATTGGGCGTTTGGCCGGCATCGTTCCAGGCGACGCGGCCACCGATGCCCTGGATTCGCTTGGGCAGCGTTACGCTGTCTTGGAAGACAACGTTGCGGACATCGTCGAGCACATGCACGCCCCAGTTGCCCATCTCGCCGGAGCCGGTGTTCCAGTCCCAGTGCCAGTCGTAGTGGAGGGCGTCGCGGTAGATCGGCTCATCCTGGGCCGGCCCCAGCCAGAGGTCGTAGGCGACATCTTTGGCGATCTCCAGTGGCGTCTCCCGTTTCCCGATCGAGGCCCGCACGCCGAAGCGGTTGACCCGCGCTGAGAGGATCTTCCCCAGGGCCTGCTCCTCGTGGAGAAACTTCTTGATCTCCGCCTGCATGGGATCGGAGCGCTGCTGCGTGCCGATCTGGCAGATGCGACCGAGCGCGCGGGCCGCGGCCACCGTCTGCTCACCTTCCCACTGGCTGTGTGAGAGCGGCTTCTCCACATACACATCCTTGCCGGCCTGCATCGCCCAGATCGCCGCCAGGCAGTGCCAGTGGTTGCAGGTGGCGATCACGACCGCATCGATGCCGTCGTCTTCGAGCAGGTCGCGGAGGTCGGTCCAGGTGCGTGCCTTGGGAAACCGCTTCTTCGCCACGCCGAGCCGCTGCTCATCGGGATCGCAAAGCCCGCCGATCGTCACGCCATCGATCTTTTCAAACGAGCCCATCAGGCCGCTCGCCCGACCGCCGCAGCTGATGAAGCCCACGTTGATCTCGTCGTTGGCATTGGCTGCCCAGAGCGAACGGGCGGGCGTTGCCAGGGCTGCGCCACCGAGAAGCCCAGCCTTGATGAGATCGCGACGTGTGATGCCTGCCATGACGTGTTGCCCTTTTTTTCTCACCGTTCTGCTCACAGCCGCTTCGCGGCCACTCCCCCAACCGGGCACAACGCCCGCGGTTTCCTCATCAAGGGTATCGACTTGCCAGCGGCGGCTCTACATCAGGCTGGCCGCGGGATGGCCTCGGCTTTGCCGAGGTGCCTCCGGCACCCGAAGACCCGTCCCGTTCAATC
>CALCGM010000163.1 GCA_937900985.1 uncultured Planctomycetaceae bacterium
GTCTGGATCGCTGCGGTCAGGTCGAGGATCGCCTTCTTCCCGTCGGCGAAATACATCAGCGTGTTGTCGGCAGCGAAGAGCGGATTGGGGATGCCGGCGAAGCCAGGCGAGAGCGACCGCTTGACCACGACCACCGTGCGGGCCTTGTCGACATCCAGAATCGGCATACCAGCGATTGGGCTCGAAGGATCGGTGCGGGCCGAGGGATTCACCACGTCGTTGGCCCCGATCACGATCGCCACGTCGGTCTCGGCGAAGGTCGGATTGATATCGTCCATCTCGCGGAGCTTCTCGTAGGCCACGTCGGCCTCAGCCAGGAGCACGTTCATGTGACCAGGCATGCGGCCAGCGACTGGATGGATCGCATACTCCACTTCGCAGCCACGGGCCTCAAGCACGTCGGAGAGTTCGCGGACGGCATGCTGGGCCTGGGCGACGGCCAGCCCGTAGCCCGGCACAATCACCACGCGATCGGCTCCCTCGAGGATCATCGCGATCTCTTCTGCCCCGGCGCTCTTGATCTTGCCGGCGTAGACATCATCACCGTCGGCGATCGCGGCAGTGCCGAGGCCGCCAAAGAGCACGCCCACCAGCGAGCGGTTCATCGCTTCACACATGATCGCGGTGAGGATCAGGCCGCTGGCCCCCACGAGGCTGCCGGCGATCACGAGCACCGAGTTGTCGATCACGAAGCCGGCAGCGGCTGCGGCGAGGCCGGAGTAGCTGTTGAGCAGGCAGATCACAACCGGCATGTCGGCTCCGCCGATCGGGAGCGTCAGCGTGCAGCCGAGGGTGCAGCCGACAGCGACGAGCAGCCAAAAGAAAAACTGCCGCTCGGGGGCCATGCAGACCGCAATCAGCAGGGCGACCATGGCGATCGCCAGGCCAGCGTTGATCCAGTGTCGCTTGGGGTCGGTCCAGGCCTTTTTAAACTGCTTCAGTTCTTCGAGCTTGCCGAAGGCCATCAGGCTTCCAAACAGCGTCAGGCCGCCGATCAGGCCGGTCAGGGCCGTGGCGATGCCAAACTGCGACCAGGGCACGAGGCTCGCCTGGGCGGCTGCCGAAGCCGATTCACCACCGGCAGCGGCCACGGTGCTGGCCAGCTCAGCCCCGGCCACCAAGGCGGAGGCGGCCCCACCGAAGCCGTTGAGCAGCGCCACCATCTGCGGCATGCCGGTCATCGGATACCGCAGGGCCATCGTGGCCCCGATGCTGCCGCCGATCGCGGCGGCCGAACCGATCAGGATCAGTGGCCAGGCTCCGTTGACGGCAACGGCTCCCGTGACCTTTGGGTCGAAGCAGGCGGCCAGGATGGCGATCGCCATGCCGGCGGCACCGATCGCGTTGCCGCGGACCGCGGTTCGCGGCCCGCTCATCAGCTTGAAGGCCACGATGAAGAGCATCGAGGCGGCGAGGTAGGCGAGGTTGATCCAGGCGTGGCTCGTCATGAGGGCTTTCGTGCGAGGAGGGCGTCGTGTGTGCCGGTTGGTGTGGCGGGGGTCACTTCTTTTTCGGATTGAACATCTGCAGCATGCGGGCGGTGACCACGAAGCCGCCGGCGACGTTGACCATCGCGAGGGTTGTGGCCAGGAACCCAAGCACGGTTCCTGCAGTGGAGGCGAGGCTGGCGGTGACGACCAGGGCGCCGACTGCCGTCACGCCCGAGATGGCGTTGGAGCCGCTCGTCAGTGGCGTGTGAAGCCGCTGTGGCACCTTGGTGATGACCTCAAAGCCCACCCACATCGCGAGCAGAAACACGGTCAGCAGGCGGACAAACCGGGAGAAGGCATCTTCGCCGGCGGCAGGCAACGCCGCCGTTTCGGCGAGAAGGCTGGTCAGCATCGCGGGCATGGGAAGGCTTTCCGAAGCGAAGGGATGGTGAGTCGGAGGGACGTTGCGGAGCGGTGCCAGGGGTTATCCGGTGGCGTCGGCAGCATCGGTGGCCACCGGCGGCAGGCCGGCGGCCTCGCGGACGCGGGGGTTGACCACCTGCCCGCCACGAGCCACGAGCGTGTCTCGGCAGATCTCATCGTCCAGTGAGATCTCGGGCAGTCCCAGGTCGAGCAGGTGCATCAGATAGGTCGAGACATTCCGAGCGTAGAGCTGGCTTGTGTGAAACGGCACGTCGCTGGCGAGGTTGGTGGGGCCCATGATCGTCACGCCGCCCGCCACCACCGTTTCTCCGGGAACGGTCGCCTCGCAGTTGCCGCCCCGTTCGGCGGCGAGGTCGACGATCACGCTGCCGGCCCGCATCTTGGAGACGGCCTCGTGGGTCACGAGGATCGGCGCAGCCCGGCCGGGGATCGCGGCGGTGGAGACCACGATGTCGCATTCGGCGATGATCCTGCCGAGCTGCTCCCGCTGCTGCACGTAAAACGCTTCCCCCATCGCCTTGGCGTAGCCGCCAGTGGTCTCGCTGCTGCCGGTGTCGAGGTCGAGTTCGACAAACTTCGCGCCCAGGCTCTGGACCTGTTCTTTGACGGCAGGCCGCACGTCGTAGGCCTGCACCTGGCCGCCGAGCCGCTTGGCGGTGGCGATGGCCTGAAGTCCGGCGACGCCGGCGCCGAGGATCAGCACCTTTGCAGCGGTGATCGTGCCGGCAGCCGTGGTCATCATCGGCACCACCCGCGGCAGTGCCGTGGCCGCCAGGAGCACGGCCCGGTAGCCGGCGATGTTGGCCATGCTGGAGAGCACATCCATGCTCTGGGCCCGCGTGATGCGAGGAACGAGTTCGAGGGCGAAGAGCGTCACGCCGCGGTCGGCCGCCTCGACGCAGGCCGCTGGGTGGGAGAGCGGATCGGCAGAGCCGAT
>CALCGM010000164.1 GCA_937900985.1 uncultured Planctomycetaceae bacterium
CCAGGGACCAGCTGCAGGGTGGCGATGCAGCCGGCGACAACCAGGGTGTCGAGGGCCTCACAGCCGAGCCGCTTCTCGCGGACGAGCGTGCGGCAGGAGCCGACGGCAAACGGCGTCGATGTGGAGAGCAGCACCGCCGCCGAGAGCGGCAGCAGCGCCGGAGCCGCGGTGCTCGCTGCGATCGCCAGGGGCACCGACGCTGTGCAGACGGCGAGTGAGAGGTCGACGGGATCGACCGCGGTCGGAATCGAAGCGGCGACGAGCGTCTGGTCGAGGAGCTCGACGAGCCGGGGGCGGGAGAGTTCTCGCGGATCGTGGTCGATGGTGACCGTTCCCAGCAGGGTGTTGCTCGAGCAGCGGTCGATTCCGAGCACGGTGAGCAGCTCTCGCTCAAGCTCCCGGGCGAGGGCACGGCGGCGAAAGAGTGCTGCATGGCGAAAGGTCGCGCGGCCCACCCGGTAGCTGATCAGCCGCCAGCCCGAGATGAGGTGGCCGTGTCGCTGGAGGTGGGCGACACCGCGGCGATCTCGAGCGAATCGTTGTGGTGCGAGGCTTCGGAGGGCACCCAGGCTGGCGGCGGCCTCGCCGGAAGTGCGATCGTCAGCCGCGGCGGCCTTGAGGCGAGCGGCAAGCCGCTCGAGCATCTCGGCTGGCGTCACCCGGCGGCTGTCGTACCAGAGCGTGGCGCGGCCACCGGCAAGGGGGCTGAGCCGCACTCGCGAAACCGCCTCAACCGAAAAGATCACCAGTACGAAACGGCAACAGGCGTCGTCGTCCTTTCGAAACATCGGATGATCGATATCGATCACACCGGGCTGCGGAAAGGTGACGCGACTATCCATAACACGGCCATCCATGACAACGGTGTTGCCACCATCGGTTCACCAGCGGGCGACTCAGGCAGCTTCACTGGCCTTGGCATCCCCCGCGGCAGAGAAAAACTCTGGCCCCACCGCTCCATGCTCGCCGTGCTGCATCGACTCGGCGGCTTCGGCAGCGCCTTTGATCGCATCGCCGAAGGCCTGCTGTGCAAACACCAGCGCTCCGGCCAGATAGGGCGCCAGCTTCTCTTTGAGCTGTGGGTAGGCGGCATGTCCGAAGGCCCCAACGGCCACGCCCGCACAGAAATAGCCAAAGTCAGAACGTTTCATGAGAGTCCTCGCTGTGGTGCGGCCAGGAAAGAAACCACCGCTGCGTGCATGCCCAGCGGCTGCCAGATCCCGTGGGAAGGCCTCAATGAAAGGCCCTCACTCGACTATGGCACACGCTGTGCCGCGCGGCGGAGGATTCGTCAGAGCCGATTCTGTTTGCGGCAACGTCAAAGTCGCACGACCGATGCCAACAGCAGCCAGCCAAGGGCGGCTGCGCTCGATCACCAGCGGGCGGCCAGCGGCGGGGCGATGGCTCAGGCGTCGGCGCCAGCCAGGGCAATCGTGGCCGTCGCTGTGTCGGCGGAATCAGTCTGTGCTGCCGTGGCGTAGCCGAGCGTCTGACGAGCAAGGTCGAGCCCTGCAGCCCCTCCGTCGATGCACCCGTAGCCGATGGCGTTGTTCTTGGGCAGCAGTCGTCCGACGAGATACACCGGGAATGTGGTGCCATACCCGACGGCGTAGCCCGTGGCGTGGACGCCCTTGACGAGTGTGCGACCGGCGGCAGGGAAAAACCCCTTGGCGGCACGCGAGGCATCAGATGCGCCCGACTTCGCCGCTTCCACGATCGCATACACCGAAGAAAACTTGCCCAGCCCGTCGACACCTGCGCCAGCTGTATTGATCATGACACTTGTTCCAGTCGTGAGGTCCACCGTTGATAAGAAACCGAAACACTTCAGCTGGACTGGTCACATCCCTGACTCACCTGAGCTCAGCCGCGGCCAGAACTGTGGAATCAACCGGCGGACGCGATTGTTCAACAGCCTCTGTCTCGAGCGTAGTTCGCCGTTGCCGCGGTTGCAAACTTCCGGTGGCCCCGGTGAGCGCGCAAAAAAAACTCCGCCCGGGGGAATCCCCGGGCGGAGCTCACTGGTCGACGTCGGGCAACGAGTCTTCCGATTCGACCTATTCAACTACCTGAGACCAGATGCTCACTTGCTGAAGGCAGCAAAGAAGCGGCCGGTCATGCCGTTGGAAGCCGAGGCGTCCGGCACGGGGGCCATCGCGGGCTCCGCGGTGTAGGCACCGCAGGCAGGCTCGCAGCAGCTATCGGCAGCACAGCCGGGCTCGCAGCAGCCGTTGCCAGCGTCGCAGGCCGGCTCGCAGCAGGCCACGCCAGCGTCGCAAGCGGGCTCACAGCAGCTGTCGGTGCAGCTGTGGCAGCGCTTCTTCGCCGAGTGGATCGCCTTGAGCAGGCCCAGGAACGGCCGGTGGTGCTTCTTGCTGCAGCCGGAGTCGCAGCAGCTGGTGCAGCCAGCGTCGCAAGCGGGCTCGCAGCAGGCCACACCAGCGTCGCAGGCGGGCTCGCAGCAGCCAGCGGCATCGCAGCCGGGCTCGCAGCAGCCGTTACCAGCGTCACAGGCAGGCTCGCAGCAGGCAGCGCCAGCGTCGCAAGCGGGCTCACAGCAGCTGTTGTCGCAGCAGCTGCTGTGCTTCGCCTTGCACTTCGCGAACAGGCTCTTCAGCCCGCCGAAAAGATTGTGCTTCTTATGGCACGGGCGATCGCAGCAGCTGGTGCATCCAGCGTCACAAGCAGGCTCACAGCAGGCCACGCCAGCATCGCAGGCGGGCTCGCAGCAGGCCGTTCCGGCATCACAAGCGGGCTCGCAGCAGCCGGCTGCATCGCAGCCCGGCTCGCAGCAGCCAGCACCGGCGTCACACGCCGGCTCACAACAAGAATCGGCACAGCCGTGGTGTCCGAGCATCCTGTCGAGGAGCTCGAAACCATACGACTGGCTACAGACGGTCGCACTGAGTGCCAGTACGCCGAGGTACAACATACGCTTCATCGAGCCACATCTCCTTTGCTTGTGGATCACGCGAGGTCTTGCGTCCCGTCCGCGAGGTTGTCGTCACCCCGAGGCTTGATCCACGAACTC
>CALCGM010000165.1 GCA_937900985.1 uncultured Planctomycetaceae bacterium
GCTGCGAATGCTCAGGCTGTTGCCAGCCGTCGCCGTCACCGCCGTCGGCCGCAGCAGAAACCACTCCGGCGAGGCGGCGAGCGCCTGCTCCCATTCGGGCAGCTTCTCGCCGAGTTTGCCGCGAGCCTCGGCCACCGCCGCTTCGGCTGCGGCAATCTTTTCAGCCCGCTCCTGCTCCGCCTGCTCGCGTGCCGGCCGCAGCGACTCCGTCAGCTCCGCAAGCGCCGTCTCGGCGGCCGCGATCGCCGCCTGCTGCTCGGCCTCCAGCTGGGGCTTCCGCACCGTCCAGGCCTGTTCCTGCTCCGCGAGGGCCGCCACGAGCGCGGCATGGTCGTCGTCGATGGCATCGAGCGACACCTGAAACGCGTCGATCTCAGCAGCCGTGGGCAGCCGGTTGAGGATCCGCACAAACAGCTCGTCCACCAGCGATGCGTTGCCAGGAAGCCGCTGCACGAGCTCGTCGAGCTGATTGCCTTCACTGGCGATGGCCGTTCCCACCGTCGGCCCACTGACGAGCGCCATGATCGGGCCGAGCTGCAGGTCGCTCGAACGCTCGCATTCACAGGCGCTCTCCCGCACCGGCCGGCCAAGATTGGCAAGAAAACCATCCGGAGTCGCCACGCCCACATCCGGCAGCGCGGCCGCCCGCGTGCCGGCTGGCACACCTGGAATCTCCGACGGGGCTCCCGTCACGGCATGGATCGTGTCGTAGAGCACTTCCGCCGGCAGCCGCCTGGGCTTGGCATGGCTGTAGTTGAGGGTGTCGTCGGCGTTCCACTCGTTGGCCTCGACTGACAGCTGATAGGCACGGCTGGAGCAGATGGCCCGCATCAGCTGCCGCACGTTAAACCCGCTCTCGAGAAACTCCTGCGTGAGATGGTCGAGCAGGGCTGGGTTGCTCGGCGGATTGCCGGCCCGAATGTCATCGATCGGCTCGATCAGGCCAGTGCCGAGGAGATACCCCCAGAGCCGGTTGACGTAGCTCTTGGCGAAGTAGCGGTTGTCGGGGGAAGTGATCCAGGCCGCCAGCCGGTCCCGCTCGCTCGCCCCATCAGCCACCTCGAAGTCGCAGGCATAGGGGAACGCAGGCTCCACCACCTTGCCTGTGCGGGGATGCTCGATGCTGCCAGCGTCGGCGTCGAAGACCTCTTCGTAGAGCGGCTTGGCTCCCTCGACGGCTGAGCCTCCGA
The DNA here is from genome assembly GCA_937900985.1 of uncultured Planctomycetaceae bacterium. Classification (GTDB taxonomy): domain Bacteria; phylum Planctomycetota; class Planctomycetia; order Pirellulales; family UBA1268; genus M30B53. The sequence continues at coordinate 1,191 of CALCGM010000165.1, forward strand.
TCGTCGCGTCACCCGCCTCCTCGGCCTTCTTCAGTTTCGTCTTCGCGAAGAAGGCGGCGGTCTGGAAATACTGATCCTGCGTCCAACGCTCAAAGGGATGGTCGTGGCACTGGTTGCAGTT
>CALCGM010000166.1 GCA_937900985.1 uncultured Planctomycetaceae bacterium
TCCTGCGGGTGAAACTGCCGCACCTCGACACCTGGACCAGCCAGCGGCAGGCCAATGCGGCCAGCTACGCTGAACTCTTCGCTCGGGCCGGCCTCGACGGGCAGGTGGTTGTGCCGACCGACGAGCCCCGTGGCCGCCATGTCTGGAACCAGTATGTGATCCGCGTACGTGGAGGCCACCGCGACGCGCTGCGGACCTACCTCCGCGAACGAGGGGTCGCCACCGAGATCTACTATCCGGTCCCGCTGCATCTGCAGGAGTGCTTCCGGTATGTGGGATGTGGCGAAGGAGCCCTGCCGGCCACTGAAGAGGCCGCCCACGAAACCCTGGCATTGCCGATTTTCCCAGAGCTGACCGCCGATGAGCAGCGGACGGTGGTGGGCCGCATTGCCGAGTTTTTCCAGCTGCCACCCCCGCCGCCCGCCAGCCAGACCACCGGAGATCGCCAAGAGGCAGGAGCCGGGCTCCAGGCTCCTCGATTCCTGCGACGTCTCAACGCGGTGGGCCGGGCCGACGACGTCCGCTGCTAAACCCAGCCGCGGACCCTTTCGGCCGACCGGACAGACCGCCGCGGACCGGGCTACTTCTTCTTCGGTGGCTCCTCACCGGGCGCGCGACGACCGTCGGAGCGGCCAACGATCAGGATGCCCAAGGCCATCAGGAGCACCATCAGCAGGTAGGCGATGCCGGTTTTGATCACGGTGGGAGTGTTTCCGGAAAGGTGGCGAAAGTAGGCTTTCTCGGGTGACGTTCGTCGCCGCCGCCCCTTGCAGGAGATTATCCCAGATGCCCGCCGGATCAAAGCGTTCAAAATCGACCACAGGCACGCAGCCTCGCCCGAAGCTTCCGCCGGTCGATGAAAAGACGCGGAACCTGATCGTCGGCTTGGCCGATGGCGTGGTCACGGCTGCAGAGAAGCGACGGGATCCCCATCTCGACATCCCCACCCGCAGCCTCTCGAACGTCCGCTTCAACAAGTCGAAGCGAATCATCGAGATGGGCTCACAGAAGAACTGCCGGCAGCTCTTCAATCTCTCGCAGGCCAAGAGCTACATGCAGACCCTGCTGGTGGCCAGCGGCTGCAAGCAGCTGATCGATCAGCAGAAGACCACGAGCATCCGAGGTCTCTACTACCTGCTCAAGCACACCATCGAGGGCACCCGCGAGGAGACCTTCGCCACGCAGGACGAGTGTGACCCGATGATCGAGGATCTCGAAGTGACACTCGAGAGCCTGCGGGAAGAGCTGCATGTCTACGCCAGCAACCGGGGCGGCATGGTGGGCCCGATCGTGCTGGAAGACTCCGGCGACGAGATCGACTGTGCCCGGATGGGCTCGGGCGGCTACAGCATCCCGTCGATCGTGGAAGCCGACGTGATCAAGTTCAAGAAGTGCGACGCCAGCTTCATTCTGCATGTCGAAAAAGACACGGTCTGGCGACGCTTCAACGAAGACAAGTTTTGGCGGAAGCACGGCTGCCTGCTGACGCACGGCGGCGGCCAGCCCCCCCGGGGCGTGCGGCGGCTCCTCAACCGGCTGCACCACGAACTGAAGCTGCCGGTGTATTGCCTGCTCGACAACGACCCCTGGGGCTACTACATCTACTCCGTTCTCAAGCAGGGCTCGATCAACCTCGCCTACGAGTCGAAGCGAATGGCGATTCCGGAGGCGAAGTTTCTGGGGCTGCGAAGCCGCGACTACGAGCGGTGCGGCCTCTCGCCGAGCGTGCAGATTGCCCTCTCCGATTCCGACATCAAGCGGGCCAAGCAGATCGCGGCCTACCCCTGGTTTGCCAACAAGAAGGCCTGGCAGAAGGAAATCGGCCAGATGCTCTCCAACGGCTTCAAACTCGAAGTCGAGGCGTTGATCTCCAAAGACATCAGCTACGTCACCGAGACCTACGCTCCGGAACGTCTCGCCGAAAGCGACTGGCTCGACTGAGCGGGCCTGGCTCTGGCAGCGACACGGTGGCAGGTCTATCCTCAAGGGAACACGGGATGACCGCCCGCCATGGTGCCTGCAGGCTTCTGCCCCGTTCCCAAGGGAGCGTTTTATGACCGCCAGCCCCCCGAGTTCCTGGTTCGACGAACACTCGCAGTCTCCCCTGCTGGCAGAGCAGGCCCGCAAGCTGTCGTCGTTTCTCTCAGCGGTTTCCGACGACGGCCAGATCGATCTTGGCGAACTGGAAGCCCAGGAAAAGCGGGTCGTCGCCCTGATGCGGGAGGTGGAGCCGCTGCTCTCGCCGGAGATCCACGCGAAGGTGACTGAACTGCTCTATGAGGTGACCGCCTTCGACATGATGAGCACGCTCTACAAGGCGGGCAAAGTCGACAGCCAGGTCCACGGCCGCCGCTGAAATGCCGCGGCAGCCGTCGACGCTGAAAAGGCAGGCGGCGAGGCCAGCCCACCGCGGCCCGACAGGCTCGCTCGGAAACGCCCTTCAGCACGACTGCCCAGCAAGGGAGCGGAGAGAAGAGGGTGGCTGACGGGATTCGAACCCGCGACCTCCGGTACCACAAACCGGCGCTCTAACCAACTGAGCTACAACCACCGTCGATCGAACTTCTGCATAATACCAGACTTGCCGGGCTGTCCATCAGGGCCGGGAAAATGTCGATTTCCAGAGCGTTCGCCGCTGCCACAGCGGCCAGACTGCCCGCCCCGCCCCAGGGTTGCCGCAGCCGCGGCCACTCCCTACAACCCACTCGTCACCCTCGCACTCCCCCGCACGAAACGGCATGTCTTCCTACTCGCTGACCCATCTCAAGCAGCTCGAAGCCGAGAGTATCCACATCATCCGGGAAGTGGCGGCCGAGTTTCAAAACCCGGTGATGCTCTATTCCATCGGGAAAGACTCCGCCTGCATGCTGCGGCTCGCGGAAAAGGCCTTCTACCCGGCGAAGATCCCCTTCCCGCTGATGCATGTCGACACCACCTGGAAGTTCCAGGACATGTATCGGATGCGGGATGAGTATGTCGCCAAAGAACTTGGCCTCGACCTGATCGTGCATGTCAACGAGGAGGGCCGGGCTCAGGGGATCAACCCCATCGACCACGGCAGCCAGGTCCACACCAACATCATGAAAACCGAGGGGCTCAAGCAGGCCCTCAACAAGCACCGCTTCGATGCTGCGTTTGGCGGCGCCCGCCGCGACGAGGAGAAGAGCCGGGCGAAAGAGCGGGTGTTTTCCTTCCGCGACGAGTTTCACCGCTGGGATCCGAAGAACCAGCGGCCCGAGCTCTGGAATCTCTACAACACCAAGGTGAAGAAGGGGGAAAGCATCCGGGTCTTTCCGCTCTCCAACTGGACCGAACTCGACGTCTGGCAGTACATCCACCTCGAGCAGATTCCGATCGTGCCGCTCTACTTTGCGGCCGAGCGGCCGATCGTCTGGCGGGACGGCGTGATGATCATGGTCGACGACGACCGGCTGCCGCTGGAGCCGGGTGAAAAGCCGGAGATGCGAAAGGTGCGGTTCCGCACTCTGGGCTGCTATCCGCTCAGCGGAGCGGTCGATTCCACCGCCACCACGCTGCCGGAGATCATCCAGGAGATGCTGCTGACGACCTTCTCGGAGCGGCAGGGCCGACTGATCGACTCCGACGAGGCGGGCAGCATGGAGAAGAAGAAGAGAGAGGGTTACTTCTGAGGCGGCATCACTCCTGCCGTTGCAGCGGACCTGCGGCCGCTGAACGGCCCTTGCGGCGCACGAACGAGCCAGAGGCACAAGCTCCCCTGCCATAGGTCTGAAAGTCAAGCAACACTATGTCCCATCAATCCGCTCTGATCGCCTCCGACATCGACGAATACCTCGCTCAGCACGAGCGGAAGGAGCTGCTGCGGTTTATCACCTGCGGCAGCGTCGACGACGGCAAGAGCACCCTGATCGGTCGGCTCTTCTACGAGTCGAAGATGATCTACGAGGATCAGCTGGCCGCGATCAAAAAGGATTCCTCCCGCTACGGCACGACAGGCGAGGAGGTCGACCTGGCCCTCTTCACCGACGGCCTCGAAGACGAGCGGCAGCAGGGGATCACGATCGACGTCGCCTACCGCTACTTCTCCACCGACAAGCGGAAGTTCATCATCGCCGACACCCCCGGCCACGAGCAGTACACCCGCAACATGGC
>CALCGM010000167.1 GCA_937900985.1 uncultured Planctomycetaceae bacterium
GGCGGATGCCGCTGGTGGTGGTGATCGATGGCGACTCGGCCAGTGCCAGCGAGATCTTCGCTGGTGCCATCCGTGATCACCGCCGCGGCACGATCGTCGGAACCCGCAGCTACGGCAAGGGCTCGGTGCAGGGCATCTTCCCGCTCGACATCGGCGGCATGGGCATGCGTCTGACGACGGCAAAGTTTTTCTCTCCCCAGGGCCGTTCCTACAGCAACGTGGGCGTTGAGCCTGACGTGCTCGTGCAGACCGCCTTCAAGCCGGCTGCTGGACGAGCCATCGAGCCTGCCAACGACCCCTTCCTGACAACGGCCATCGAAACAGCTCGCACGCTTTCGGCTGCGAACCGCGGCGGGCTTCCCCAGGCAACGGCGGCCCGCTGATGTCGGCCACGCCTCCCGCACCCCAGACGCCCCTCGCGGCGGCCATCGCCGCAGAATGCGATCGGCTCGGCCTGGAGCTTCCGCCTGCTGCGGTGCCTGGCGTGGCCGCCTATGCCGAGAGCCTCTGGCGATGGAACGAGCGGCTCAACCTCACGCGGCACACCGACATCGAGCGATTCGTTTCCAGGGATGTGGCTGATGCGGCGGCCATCGCACCGCATCTTGCCGCAGGCGAACGGCTGCTCGATGTCGGCACTGGCGGCGGTGTGCCGGGCGTGCTCCTGGCGATCCTGCGGCCCGACCTCTCTGTGGAACTCTCCGAGAGCGTTGGCAAGCGTGCCGCCGCCGTGGAGTCGATCATCGGCGAGATCGGCCTCAGCGTGCCCGTGCATGCCCGCGCGGCCCAGCAAATCGTCGCTGAGACGCGTTTCGACACCCTTGTGGTCCGAGCGGTCGCGCCGCTGGCCAAACTGCTGGGCTGGTTTGAGCCGCTCGCCGACCGCTACGGCCGAATGCTCGTGATCAAGGGGCCACGCTGGGAGGCAGAGAAGGGGGAAGCCCGGCACCGAGGCCTGGTGAAGAAGGTTCGCATCCGCCGGGTTGCTGCCTGGCCGCTTCGCGGCACCGACAACGAGAGCGTGTTGCTGGAAATCAGCGGGCAGACGGGGCGGCCCTCGCTGTCCGTGGAATAAGCCATCCATGGCCTTTTTCCGCTCAAGCGACGCCCGAAAAAGCCAAGGTTTTTGGGCGGCGCCGATCGCCGCATCCTGCGGCGGCAGACGTGTTTCACCGTCTGCGAGCCGAGGCCTAGAGATTCATCCCCAGAAACCCGCCGGCTTCATCGAGCTGCTGCTGCTCCTGCTCGAGGCGGGCGACGGCGCGGGACAGATCACCTGCAGCGATGTAGCGGTCAAACTCGACTTCCACAGCCCGCTTCGCCGAAACCATCAGCCACTCCACAGCGGGCTGCGTCAGCCAGTCGCAGGTCTCACGGTCGAGGGTCACGGTGAGGTCGCTGCCGACGGTGTGGGTATCGCTCTCGTCAGTGAGGACAGTGCCTTCAATGGCAAACTCGATCATGCCAATGGCTGGGTCGCTCGTCAGTTGAAAGCGACACACCGCATTGGTGAGATAGTAGGTGTTGCGGGTGCCGTGGGCGGCGATGGCTGCCTGAAGCCGCTCGAGTTTCTGACGAAAACGCGGCGAGGCGTCCAACGGGATATCGAGCCGCCCCAGGCTGCGGAGCGGCTGGCAGTCAAAGGCCACGTGCACGGCAGGCTGTTGGACGGCGGGTTGTGCAGGAGATGACTCATTCATGATGCCCCCAGCCTATCCGAAACCGACGTCCCGCCGACACGTCAGCTGGCCGCAGGCGGCCGGCGGCAGGCCGCTGTGGCTGCTGCTTGTTGCGATCACGTCCACCGTCGCCACGCTCGCCGCAGGCAGCAGCGGGCAGGCCGCCGAAGCAACCTCGTCCCGGCGGCTGATGGGGGTGGCGTGGCTGGTCACGGTGCATGCGAGCTCCATCGACGAGGCCGTCGCCGCCGGAGAGGCGGCCCTCGATCGTGTGGCGGAAATCGAGCGGGTGCTCTCCGACTACGACCGGACCAGCGAGGTTTCGCAGCTGATGGCGGCCACCGCCGCCTCGCCGGGGCAGCCCGTTCCCATCAGCGACGACCTCGCCAGCACCCTGCGGCGAAGCCTCACGCTGACGGAACTGACCGACGGCGCCTTCGACGTCGCGGTGGGCCCACTGACGGCCCTCTGGCGGCAGGCCCGAAAGACCGGCAGGCTCCCCAACCCGGAGAAGCTCGCCGCAGCGATGGCCGCGAGTGGCCGCGGCGCCGTCACGCTCCACGACCGGGCTGCGGAAACCCGGGTTTCTTTGAACCATGCCGACACGAAGCTCGACTTCGGCGGCATCGGGATGGGCTACGCGATTGACGCGGCCATGGCCCTGCTCGCCGACCGCGGCATCAGCTCCGCGATGATCGACGCCTCAGGCGATATTGCCGTCTCTGGTCCGCCGCCCGGCCGCGACCACTGGCGGATTGCTGTGCCTCCGCTGATGCGGCAGGGGACAGCAACGGCAGCCTCCGACGAAACGCCAACCCTCGCGCTGGTGCATGCGGCTGTGGCCACCTCCGGTGATGCCTACCAGGCGGTGATCATCGATGGGGTCCGCTACAGCCACATCGTCGACCCCCGCACGGGGCTGGGTGTCGTGGGGCCCACGGCCGTCACGGTGGTGGCAGCGGATGCCACCACGGCCGACGCCCTCTCCACGGCCACGAGCGTGCTCGGCCCCGCCGACGGATTGGCGATGATCGAAGGCATCGAGGGGGCCGCAGCCCGCTTCTCCTGGGTCGAGGACGAGCAGCTGCAGGTTGAGGCATCGGCTCGCTGGGCCGTCTTTCTCGAGCGGCCCTAACTGTTCGTGGGAAATGCCATCCAAGGCCTTTTTTCACTCAAGCGACGCCCCAAAAAGCCGAGGTTTTGGGGGTCGCCGGTCGCCGCATCCTGCGGCGGCAGACGGGTTCCACAGTCTGCGAAGCCCCCGCAGCTTCTCCTGCAGTTTGCCGCTCTTCCCCAGCTTGCTGCCCGGCCTGGCAAACCCTGCCGATTGCCCCAAGTCTGACGGTCAGTCCGCCGATACCAATCCCACGGATTCGGCTGGCCGCGCCTCCGCAGAAAAGGTCGGCCTGCCAGATTGCCAGCTCGAGTCGGGCGGCTTCCGCCCGTGGCCCTAGCAGAGAGTGATACCTCCCGTGGTCCAACGCCTCTTCCGAATCCCGTTGGTCGTCATGACGAGTGTTGCGATGCTGGCCAGCGGCTGCGCACCGCGGCAGCCCTTCTACTTTTTCGAAGACGGCGACCTCTCGCACTACACCGGCGTGGTGCAGAAGCTTGAGTATCCCGACATCGACCAGCAGCCACTCGATGAGGCCGCAGGCACGCTCGAACCCTTCACGCTCACGCACGCGGAGGTGGAGGAGATCTGGGAGCTTTCCCTCGAAGACGCGATCCGCATCTCCCTGGAAAACGGCAAGGTGCTCCGCAACCTGGGCGGCCGGTTTGGCAGCTTCGGCGGACCACGGCCGCAGACGGGCGAGCCTCCGGTTTCGCTGCTGACCGCTCCCGAGGCCACCCCCACAGTCTACGACCCGGCCATCGTTGAGACGGATCCCTTCCGAGGCGTTGAGAGTGCGCTGGCAAGTTTTGATGCCCAGCTCTCCAGCTCGCTCACCTGGGACCGCCAGAGTCGACCGCAGAATGTCGGCGGCATCGGCACGGCCATCTTCCAGCAGCAGCTCGAGGGCGACACGGGCAACTGGCAGTCGGGCATCCGCAAAACCACCGCCACTGGTGCCACCTTCAACTTCAGCCAGCTGATCACCTACGACAACAACAACTCCCCGATCCGTCAGCGGGATCCGATCACCAATCAGGTGATCGTGCCCTCGACCTGGAGCACCAACTACGACTTCACCTTCAACCAGCCGCTGCTGCAGGGTGGTGGCCTCAAC
>CALCGM010000168.1 GCA_937900985.1 uncultured Planctomycetaceae bacterium
CCGCTGCTGAAGGTGCCGTTCGAGTTTCCCAAGGCGCTGTATCAGAGCCTGGTCGTGTATCTGCTGATCGCGATCGGCTGGCACGGCGGCGAACTGATGGCAGACCTGTCGACACGAGACCTGCTGGCGGCGGCTGGCTTGGCCGCTGTGGGCTTCGCGACCAATGCCTTCATCGGCTGCGCGTCGACGGTCGTCTTGGGCCGGATCACGCCGATGCGAAAGATCGACGCGGCCACCGTCGGGGCCTACTACGGCTCCGACTCTGCCGGCACCTTTGTCACCTGCCTAGGCATCCTGGCCTCTCTCGGCATCCTCCACGATAGCTACATGCCGGTCATGCTGGCGGTGATGGAGATCCCCGGCTGCCTGGTTGGCCTGTTCCTTGTCTCCAGGCTCCGCGCCCGCGGCATGGATCCAGCCGGCAACATGCCCGGCGAGCAAGGCTACACGCAGCCCGCCACGGCATCGGCCGGGGAGACCGCGTTTCTGAGTGCGAAAACACTCCACGAGGTGTTTCTCAACCCCGGGCTCTACATGCTCTTCGGCGGCCTGATCGTGGGCTTTATCAGCGGTGTCCAGGCACTCACAGACCCATCGGTGGTGGAGGGCCCAAACCACCTCTTTTTGTTCATCTTCAAAGGCGCGCTGTGCCTGTTTCTCCTGGAGATGGGCATGACGGCCTGTCAGCGGCTTCAAGACCTGAAGACCGCCGGCTGGGGCTTCATCGTGTTTGGCCTCGTGGGCCCCGTGGTCTTTGCCACCTTTGGCATGCTGGTGCTGCATGCATACAGCCTGGTCCTTGGCCATCACTTCGAGCTGGGCACCTACGCGCTGTTTGCCGTGCTCTGCGGAGCGGCGTCGTACATCGCAGTGCCTGCCGTGCAGCGGATCGCCATTCCAGAGGCCAGCCCGACACTCCCGCTGGCCGCATCGCTCGGGCTGACCTTCACCTGGAACGTGACGATCGGCATTCCGCTCTACATCGAGATCGCAAAGCAGATCACAACGAGGCTCCCGGTGAGCTGACAGCCGCCTCAGCCGAGCCATTCGGGCCGGAAGATCATCACGAGCCCCAGGGCGACAATCACCAGGCCACTGATCAGCTTCAGCCAGCGGCCTTCCCCCTCCTGCATCCGTCGCCGACTGAGCGTGGCCACCACGACCGCCACCATCACGGCGTCGTCAAACATGTAGGCCAGGATGTAGAGCAGCAGGTAGCCATAGCGGGCGGAGGCCGAGAGGCCCTGCTGCGTGAGAATGTTGGTGTAGAGGGCTGGGAGGCCCGCTGTGCAGAGCAGCTCAACGATGTTGACAAGCACCGCGAGCGTGAACGCCCCCGCGAGGGCGGCAGGCAGGTTTTCCGCCGACACGATCCTCCGCATACGGTCGTAGAGGCCCGGCTTGGCCGACTCGGGGATCGAAAGGGAGAGCCCCTGCCGAAAGGCGAAGAAGTCTTTCACGTGGATGCTGCCCACGAAGAGTGCGAGGACTCCCAACAGCAGCTGCACCGGCCGCAGGTAGCCGATCAGGAGAAACACATTCAGCCAGGCCGCCATAAAGGCGTAGTAGGCCGCGCCGCTGACAAACACAAACGTGCCGGCGATCGCCACCATCCGCCCGCGGTCGCGGAGATTGACGAGAATCGACAGCAGAAAGATCAGCACCCACATCGCGCAGGGATTGAAGCCGTCGATCAGCCCCACCAGCACAGTAAAAAGCGGCATGCCAAGCCGCGTCCACTCCACACGGCCCACCCAGGGAAGATCAATGCCCGACGCCTCGGCTTCGTTGCTCAGCTCAGCGGATGACGTCTGGCCGCCAGGTCCATCCGGAAGCGGCACCATGGGAAGTGGCGGCAAGGGGAGTTCGAAGCCAACGTCAGCGGCCGCAGCCGCGGCGGCAGACTCTCCAGAAGGTGCCTCTGCGGCGGGGCCGCTGCCCTGCAGCCGGACAAGCTGAACAGCGGATCTCCGCCGCACCCTCGACGAGTCTGCGGCCGGCGGGCAAGGGCGGCTCCAGGTGGTGAGCGTGTCTTCAATCT
>CALCGM010000169.1 GCA_937900985.1 uncultured Planctomycetaceae bacterium
GCTGCTGAGGCACCTGCGGATACTGAAAAGTCGGAGTGATTGAGGAAGCCCTTGCCTGAGTTCCGGCTATTTCGGCGATGCGGATCGACGTTCTCACCTTGTTTCCCGAGCTGTTTACCAGCTTCCTCGATGGAAGTCTGCTCGGGGCTGCGCGTCGACGTGGGCTGCTCGATGTGCGGCTGACCAACATTCGTGATTTCGCCGAGGGTGTGCATCGACAGGTGGATGACCGCCCCTTCGGTGGCGGGCCTGGGATGCTCCTGATGCCAGGGCCGGTGGTCTCGTGTGTGGAAGAGGTGCAGAGTGGGCCGGCTGCCGATGGCCAGCCTGCCCCTGGGCATCTGGTCATGCTGACGCCTGGCGGTCGTCCCCTCACACAAGAGGTGGTCGAAGAACTGGCGTCGAAGGAGCGGCTCGTGCTGCTGTGCGGCCGATACGAAGGCTTTGATGATCGCATTCGCACGGTGCTGCAGCCCGACGAGATTTCGCTCGGCGATTTCGTACTCTCTGGTGGCGAAGTTGCGGCGATGGCCGTGATCGACGCCGTCAGCCGTCTCGTGCCCGGTGTGCTTGGCGACGCGGAAAGCCCGCGGGACGACTCGTTCTCTGGCGAGGGGCGGCTCGTGGAAGGCCCCCAGTACACCAGGCCCCGTGAGTTTCGTGGACACGCGGTTCCTGAGGTCTTGCTCTCGGGTGACCATGCCGTCATCCGCCGGTGGCGGCATCAGCAGGCTCTGGAGGCGACCCGCCGTCGCGGCGCCGCCGCGGCAGCGTCTGTGGCCATGCCTGCACCGTAAACGTTTTTTTCGCATGCTCAGCGGGCGAGAGGCCTTTGCTGAGAACCTTCGAGTTTCAAGGAGTTTCTTGTGAGCCAGCAGCTGCTTGCCGAGGTCGAGTCCTCGAGCCTAAAGAGTGAGAAGCCCGCGTTTGAGATCGGCGACACCGTCGATGTCCACACCCGGATTCTCGAGGGCGAAAAAGAACGGATTCAGATTTTCAATGGCGTGGTTATCGCCATGAACGGCTCCGGGACGCGCGAGACGTTCACAGTCCGGCGGATCGTTGCGGGGGAAGGTGTTGAGCGGAAGTTTCCTGTGCACTCGCCGAAGGTGGCGAAGGTGGAGGTCAAGCGGTCGGGCGTCACGCGTCGTGCGAAGCTCTACTACCTCCGCGATCGCGTTGGCAAGGCGGTGAAGCTCCGCGAGAGGCGGGTCGACGCCCCCGTGGCTGCCGCCGACAAGCCCAAGGCGACCGGGAAGCTTCGCGGCCGGGCGAAGAAGCGGAGTTCGTAGCGGTGACGGCTCCGGGTCGCGGGTGGTTGGGCCGTCTTGGTCGAGCCGCCTCGTCGGGGTCGGATCCGCGGCACGACCTGGGCAAGCAGGGTGAGGACCTGGCAGCGTCCTACCTGCGAAAACTCGGTTACCGGATCATTGCTCGCCGGGAGCGGGTGCTGCGGGGCGATCTCGACATCATCGCGTTGGACGACCGGACGGTCGTCTTCGTCGAGGTGCGAACCCGCAGCGACACGCTCCACGGCCATCCCGCGGAGACGGTCGACCGTCGCAAGCAGCGGCGGATCGCGACCCTGGCCAACGCCTACATCCGCCGTCATCGGCTTGAAGACTGTCGGGTGCGAATCGACGTGGTGACCGTCACGCTCAACGGTGCGGACGGCCAGCCCGAGGTGGAGCACTTCCAGGACGCATTTGAGAGCCCCTGGTGAGCCACCCTCACTCGGCTGTCGCCGCGAGCAGAGAGCGGAGTTCGTCGGCCTCAACAAAGGATCGCAGCATGCCTTCGGGCAGCTGGCGGCGAAGCTTGATGAGCCGGTCTGGGACGTTTTTTCTGCGAGGCTTGCCGGCGACTTCCCTGATGGCGATGGCGGCCACCTGCCGCGGAAAGCGGCGGGCAACCGCCGTGTAGATCTCGGGATCCTTTTCCCCGGAATCACCGATGAGCACGAAGCGGCGGCCAGGGAAGTCGGCCAGGATCCGCTCGATCGAGCGACGCTTCGACCGCTTTTTTGAGGGCAGCCGCCCCAGCGGTGTGGTGTCTTTGAGCCGAAACAGCGAGAGGTGCATCGACCCGGCCGGCAGGCCAGAATCTTCGAAGAAGCCAGCCAGGCAGCCGGCGAGCTGCCAGGGGCTGGCCGACACGTAGTGGAAGGCGGTGCCGGTGGCGTGCCATTCCTTGTAGAGATCCACCATCCCCGGCACGGGACGAAACTGTCGCAGGAAGGTGTTGGCCAGCAGCTCGCGACGGTCGCCCACGTTGGTGAGTTTCACGGTGTCGTCGATGTCGGAAATGACGGAGAGGCCTTCAGCGGGGATGCAGTGCAGGCGGCCGAGGCTTGCTGGGCTGCGGCAGGGAAGCGTCGCCGATTCGGCAGCCCGCGATGCGGCATCAGGCAGCTGCAGTGCGGGGCTCAGATGCCGCTCCTGCACCTCGAAGGCATCGAGCTTCGCCTGGTAGCCGATCCAGCGAGCAGGGCCTGCAGGGGCGTCGGTGGCGGGCGTCAGGTCGTCTGGGTCGAGATCAAAGCAGGTCTCAAAGTGCCCGAGCCGGTCGGTGACGCCCGCTTCAATCTCGTGGGAACCCACCTGGAGCAGCACGCGGCAGCCGACGACCCGCTCGATCAGGAACGCACGGACCCGCTTCTGAAAGATCGGGTCGCTGTCGTGGCCAGGCTCGATCTCAAGCAGCCGCCGCAGCACAGCGAGGGCAACCGACGACCGTCGGCTCGATTCTGGCAGCGGCCGAGCGATCATGCCCGCAGCGTTTACCCGCCAGCGGTTGCTGTCGGGAAGTTGCCGAGCGTAGGTCGGAAAGCAAGCGATCATGCCGTAGCAGTCTCCGGCGACATCGGGGCTTGAGTCGCGCCGCGGTGATTCTACAATCATTGTTCGCTGCCGAAGGCCCTCACGAGGTTTTCTCCACATAGTTCGCGCCGTGGGAGGGGGTGTGGCTGCGGACTCGACTGGAGATGAGCAGAGTATGGGTGTTAAGAAAAGTGGCAAAGGCCGACGCAAGCTCGGTCAGAAAAAGCGTCGTATGCGGGCCAAGATCCGGCATCGCAAGCGATAGCGAGTTTTGCTCTCTTTCGCCGCAGGCTTTGCGTGAGCGGACTCCGCGGGGTTCCGAGCCGCCTCGGCGTGTCGAGGCTGGTCTGCGGTGTCGCGTGCGATCGTGGGAAGATTCTTGAGGCGTCTGA
>CALCGM010000170.1 GCA_937900985.1 uncultured Planctomycetaceae bacterium
ACGTGAGCCGACGCATCCGTGTCGTAGGCCCGCGTCGTCGTCGGGAAGTCGACCGAACGTCGCTCGGTGTAGAGGCTGTCGTAGCTGACATCGGCAGTGTTGGTCAGCGTGCCCCCAGCCACCGCTGCGTCGACCACCGCCCGGTATTCGATCACCGCTCGATTGCCGTCGCCCGGATTGGCGTAGTCGTTGCCCGGGGCATCGAGGTAGTCGAAGAGCACCTCGATGGAGTTGCTGCCGACATTCTCGGTGACCACGGTCGGATCGTAGAAACTGCTCGTGGCGTAGACAACATCCTGCACGACCTGCAGGCTGCCGGGCACGAGGCTCAGGCCTGCCGGCAGCGTGTCGGCCACGCGGACGGTGAAGGCTGGGCCGGAGGAGCTCGCTGCGTGCTGCACTGTGACGCGGTAGGTGACAATGTCACCGCGGTTGAGGCTCACACTGCCGGTGGGGCCTACGGGTGTCAACGGGCCGCCCCCGGCCCGCTCGATCGCCACGATGTCTTTGGTGGTTTCGAGGCTCGGCTCGACAATGTCGGCGGTGACGGAGTCTTGCAGCGTGGCCACGCTGCTGCCGATCGCGTGCGTCAACACGCCGGTGTTGGTGAGGGTGCCTCCCGCGACCATCGCGGGGATGTTTTGCACCTGCGTCTGCAGCTCGACGACAATCTGGTCGTTGGCATCCACGAGCCCATCGGGAGCGTTGACGACGGTGCCAAAGTCGAAGGTCACTCCGGTGCTGCTGACGTTGAGCGAGCCGAGCGAGCCGACGGCGAGGCTGGAGCCGGAGATGTTGCCGCCCACGGCCACCACTCGCGGCGGTGCCATCAGGCTCCCGGCAATGTCCTCGAGAAACTCCATGCCGGCCGGCAGCTGATCGGAGAGCACCAGCGACTCGGTCGTGCCCTCGGGCAGGGTGGCGGTCAGGCGGAAGGTGACCACCTCACCGATGGTGAAGTCGGGCCGGTTGACATCGAAGCGGTTGGAGGTGGTCTCCACCGGTGAGGCCTCAAAGATCGACTTGTCGATTGCTGGGGAGGTGATGGTGATCGTGGCATCGGTCTGGCTGGCGTAGTCATTGATACCGCCGGAGCCGTTGCGTTCGCCGCTGCTGCTGCCGCTGGTGCCAGGAGTGACCGAGCCGGTGGCGTTGGTCGGCGAGCCGGCCGCGGGCAGGCTCGTGGAGGTCAGGCTGGCAGTGTTGGTGACGCTGCTACCCGCCACGACGGCTTCGGTGAGGGTCACGTCGTAGAGGATCCGCAGGTCGTCGCCCGGCTGAATCTCGTCGACGGTCACGTCGATCTGCTGGCCCACCACCGAGGCCGTGAAGCCGCTGGTCATGGCGACGCCGTTGAGCAGCACCCGCAGGCTGCCGGGCACAAACAGCTCGGTGGCCGGGAGCGTGTCGCGGACGAGGGTGTCGTAGGCGATCGAGCGATCGTTGCCCGCGGCAGCCACCACGTCGACGAGGTAGCGAACGGTGTCGCCGGCATCAAAGGGGCCGGCAGCTGGCGTCACGTCGTCTGCTTCCACGGGCTGCTTGGCAAAGGTCTGCAGCAGCGGCTCGGCCACCCGCACGTTGATGCTCTGGCTTCCGGCCGTCACGCCGTCTTGCACAAAACTGACGCGGTTGGTGAGCGTCGTGCCCTCCTGGTTGCTGGCGACGTTGGTCACCAGGGCGTTGAACTCGATGATGGCAAACTCATCGTCGGCATCGTCGTCGCTGTTGACGACCGTTCCCAGGTTGAACGACACATCGGTGCCGTCTCCAAAGGCCGGGCCGCCGTCGATCGCTCCGGCGGGGATCACAAATGTGGGTGTCACGCCAGTCGCGGCGCTGCCAGCGATCGTGAGCCCGCTGCCGCTGGGAATCGTGGAGGAGGTCACGCCAGCACCGTTAGAAACAAAGGCGATGGTGGCGGTGCTGTCGTTGAGAAACTGCAGGCCTGCCGGCAGGGCATCGGCGAGCACGAATGAGGTCACCGTCGACTCAGGGATCAGGGCCTCGAGCCGATAGCGAACGATCTCACCGATCACCACCCGGTCGGGATCAAGGGTTGCGGCCTCGCTGGTGGCGACAACGGTCTTGGCGACGCCAACGCCCGCAACCTGCAGGTCGCCGGTGTCGGCGTTGCGGTAGTCGTTGAGGCCGCCGGCACCGGTCCGCTCCACCGCATCAGGGTTGTAGGTCGACCGCGGCACGGCCACGAGGCCAGGCAGGCTCGTCCAGCTGATGTGGGCTGCGTTGGAAATCAGGTCGCCGGGAGTCACCAGTCCGCTGGTGGAAGATGGCAACGATCCATGGATCTCGATCTCGATCGTGCGAAGGGCATCGACCGGAAGATCGAAGGGAGCCTTTGACCGCAGCACCCAGCCGGCGGCATCGCTGCCGGTCAGTTCAAAGTCGGCCGCCGTCAAGCCACCGAGCGGATCGCTGACGGTGAAGGTGGGCGAGACCACGAGCGAGCCGCCGCCCACGGCAACGGGCAGGGCATCTTCAAACTCCACCTCGAAGGCATCGGCAGTGGCGGAACTGGCCTGCGGCAGGTTGGAGAGGCTGATGGTGTAGGTCAGCGGGTCGCTGGCGTCGCCGACGGTGCCACCGGCATCAAAGGCCGCCTGCTTGTCGACCGCGACATTCGGCTCAATGATCGTGACGTTCGCCGCACGAGCGACCCGTGGATTGCCCAGACCGTCGAAGGTCAACCGGGCTGTGTTGCGGACGCGGCTGCCGCCCTGCGCGGCCTGCACGTTGAGCACGACGGCCCGGTATTCCAACGTGATCGTTTCGGCGACGGCGTTGTCGGTGTCGCTGTTGGCAATGTCGCCAAGATCAAAGGTGACGGTGCGGCCGTTGTTGGTCACCGTCGGTGTGGTGGAGCCTGTGATCGAGATTCCGGGAGAGCTCGTCACGCCGACCATCTCCACAAACGCCAGCCGGTTCCGGTTGTCGAGGGAGTCGACGATCTTCGCGTTGGGCATCGTCGCTTCGGGCACCGTCAGCGTGACCCGGTAGGTGACAAGCTCCCCGATCACTGCCTCGTTGTTGGCGTTGAAGGCATCGACGATCTCCGTAGAGACGAGCTCCTTGTGCAGCAGGTTGTTGGTGGCGATCGTGATCACCGCCGGGTCGGTCAGGGAGCCCGAGCCGGTGAAGTCGGGGCCGCCTTCGGTGGCGGCATACTGCGTGACCGCGGCCGTGTTGGTCAGCTGAGCCAGGACAGTGTTTTGTAAGACCCGCATGTCGTAGCTGATCACGACGATGTTGGAGCCGTCGGTGACGACGCTGCCGCTGCTGTCGATGCCGCGGGCGATCGCCCCCTGAGTGGCCGAAGGATCAATCAGCTCAAGGCCGCCCGCAGGGTCAAAGAGGCCCGTGCCGACCCGAGTGAAGGCCAGCGGATTGCCTCCGCCATCGGTCACCCGCAGGTTGATGCCGTCGACACCGATGCCGGGGATGTCCATGCCGGCGGCGGGGCTGTCTTTGATCAGTGTGTCGAAGGCCCCGAACCGTCCCGATCCCTGGTTCTCCACCACGATCACGTAGGTCACCAGATCGGCGTGGTCGATCTCGGAGAGGTCGCTATCGATCGGTGTGGTGGCCAGCCCTGTCGAGGTGATCGTTCCGCTAAACCGCGAGCCGAGCGTGCCGGGGGCGTTGAAGCCGACCGCCGCGACCGTGGCGGGCGAGAACACACCAGCGGGGTTGTCGGTGGCAACGATGCCCTTGGTGATGGCCAGCTCCGGCTCGGAGCTGGTGATCTCGGCGATGCCTTCGGTGCTCTCCGGCTCGAGGGCCGTGTTGTTGGCGGTGATCACCGCCCGGTTGGCCAGACGCAGGCTGTCGGCGTAGGGATCGTTGCTGGCGGTCACCGTGAAGAGCAGGTCGATCACGCTGGGCTGGTTGGTGGGCGTGTCGTAGCTGCCGTAGTCAAAGACAACGCTGTTGGGGGCGGAGTCGTTGCTCACCGAGGGCGTGGGGCTTCCGCTGATCGTGTGGAAGGTGTCGTCGGGCCCGTAGGTCCAGCGGCCAGCTGCGGGAGCCGTGCCGGTGCCGCTGGCGGCCGCATCGAATCCGGCAATCGCCGTGCCGGTGTCGTCGACGTCAAACAGCGGCAGCGGCAGGTAGTCCGTCAGCAGCAGGTTTTCAAAGTCGGAGGTCGGCAGCGCGTAGCGAAGGCGGTAGGTCAGCGTGTCGCCGGCGGTGACGAGCGTGGTCGCAGGCAGCGGCTGGCCGGCGGTGCTGCCATTGAAGGCATACACCG
>CALCGM010000171.1 GCA_937900985.1 uncultured Planctomycetaceae bacterium
TCTCTGCGGCCGAGGCGGGGCTTGCCATACTGCAGGCAACGCTCAGCACGAGGCCGCAGCGAAGCAGGATCGCGAAGAGGGTTCCGTCGATGTGCACAGGACTCACGCTCAGGGGTGTCTCAGCACGGCTTCCCACTCAGGCCACGGAGCACGCAGCCCACGTGCTGCGGGACGCCTCTCACGAAGAGCCCCCAGGTTCTCGAATCCCTCTCACCATATCGTCTCGACCGCCGTCTCCGCGAACAGGCCGGTGTCGACCGTGGGAACGTCTGGTTGGGCAGCGTCGCCCGCTTGGCTGGTATGCTGCCTGCTCTCGGGCCGACGAGAGCCCCGGCGGCAGGTCGCCGAGGGGTCTGCCTGGGCGGTGAGTGCTGTGGGGGCGATGTTCGTCAACTGTGCTGGGCGTGCTGTCTTCGTTCTTCGTGTGGGTGTCTGGGATGATGTGGAGCATGAGTCGTCTGCACGAGATGGGTGCTCGGCTGCAGACCTGTGCTGGAGGCCGTGCTGCATCGCGGTGGCTCTGGACGTTGGTGGTCTGTGTCGTGGCCTGCCCGATGGCTGCGGCAGAAGATGCCGAACAGGTGGTCTTGGGAGACGTCGACGCGCCGGTGGCGGTGTACAACGCCGCGTTCGTGCCGTCGCCCGATCCGCAGCAGCCCTGGTTTGGCCGCAGTGGGTTTCTGCACCCGGTGTTCACGCCTGCAGGCAAGGTGGTCACCGACGCCTTCCCCGCTGACCACCTGCATCAGCATGCCCTGATGTTTGCCTGGACGAGCAGCTCCTACGACGGTCAGCCGGTTGACTTCTGGAACAGCCGCAAACAAGAGGGCCGCGTTGAGCATGGAAAAACCGTGCGGACAGGCGTTGATGCCTGTGAGATGCAGCTGCAGCATGTGGTCACCCGCGATGGCGAGGAGACCGTGGTGCTGCGGGAAACCTGGCAGTTGAGCCGCGTTGCGCATCCTTCGATGCACGTGTTTGATCTGGTTTCCACGCAGCGCTGCGTCACAGAGCTGCCTGTGACGATTCGGGAGTATCACTACGGCGGGATGTGTGTCCGTGGCCCGGCGCACTGGAACACCGGTGACGTGATGCTCACCAGCGAAGGGATCGGGCAACAGGATGGCAACCATACACGTCCTGAGTGGGTCACACTCTTCGGAGACGTGGATGGTGAGCCCTGCGGGCTGGCAGCGTTTTCGCACCCCGGGAACTTCCGCAGCCCGCAGCCGGTGCGGCTGCACCCGAAGATGCCGTATTTCTGTTTTGCCCCGATGGTCTTGGGCGACTTTGCGTTGACTCCGGGCACCCCCTACGTCTCACGGTTTCGCTTTGCCGCGTTCGACGGACCGGTTGATCTCGATGCGCTTGAAGCTCTCCGCAGATCGTTTGCCGAGACGCCAGCGAAGTGACGCGACGAAGTGAAAGCCGACAACGGTTCAGCGGGTGGGCACGTGAGCCTGAGCCAGACAGCAGACCCTGGAAGGAAATAGTGTCGCCACAGAATGCGGCGATCGGTAACCCTGAAAACCCTCGGCGTTTTTGGGTGTTGCCCCAACTGGAAAAAGGCCATGGATGGATTTTTCCACGGACAGAAAGCCCCTGAGGATTCTGCTGAGACGGCTGGAGCATCCGCTGCCACGCGGTCTGCTGCGGCAACTCGGCACCCCGAGTGAGGAGACAGGAAATGCAGAGCATTGTCCGACGCCGTGGTTGCGTCCGAGCTGGGGTGGCGTTGGCGGCGTGGCTCATCTGGGGCGTTGTCTGCCATGCAGCGGATCGGCCCAACATTCTGCTGATTCTCGCCGACGACTGGGGCTGGGGCGATCTCAGCTGCCACGGTCATCCCTATGTGAAAACCCCCAACATCGACAGGCTGGCTCGTGAGGGAACCGATTTCCATCGCTTTACGGTTGCCAGCGGCGTCTGTTCTCCCAGCCGCACCGCGGTGATGACCGGGCAGTTTCCAGCTCGGTTCAATATCGATGGCCACTTCGCCTGGGTGGAGCAGAACGCGAAGCGGAACATGCCCGACTGGCTCAACCCCAAGGCCACCCTGCTGCCGCGACTTCTCCAGCAGGCGGGCTATGCCACCGCCCACTACGGCAAATGGCATCTTGCCAACGACATGATCCCAGACTCGCCCTCGCCAGCCGTCTACGGCTACGACGACTACGGGGCCTTCAACTGCTCGGGCGAGCAGATGCCGGTTCACGCAGACGCTGAGCGGACGATTGCCTTCATCGAGCAGGCGGTTGGCAAACGCCAGCCGTTCTTTGTCAATCTTTGGATCCACGAACCACACACGCCCTTCCATGTGCTGCCGATGTATCGGTGGCGGTTTCGCGAGCTCGACGAGCCTGACAACATCTACGCAGCGACGCTGGCGCATGCGGATGACCGGATAGGCCAGGTTCTCGACGCACTCGACCGCCTCGAGGTTGCTGATGAGACTTTGGTGATCTTCAGCTCCGACAACGGGCCCGCGCGGGCAGCCGACGCTGCACCGCTTGAACTGATGTACGACACCGCGACAGGAGCGGGTTTCGGCATCGCTGCGGCAAGGGGAATCACAGGCGGCCGAAAGGGATACAAGGCGGCCCTTTTCGAAGGAGGCATCGGGGTGCCGTTTCTCGTGCGGTGGCCCGGCGAGACTCCCGCGGGCCGTGTGGATCAGCAATCGCTGCTCTCGGCGGTCGACCTGCTCCCGACGCTCTGCGAAGTGGCTCACTGCCCGCTGCCAGATGGCTATCAGCCGGATGGTGTCAGTCAGGTGTCTGCGTTGCGGGGAATGGGAGCGGGCCTGCGGTCCTCATCGCTGTTTTGGAAGATAGAGGCGGGCTGGCCACGGTCGAAAGCGAGGCCCGATCATTGGGCCGGCTTCGCGGTGGTGACGGATCGATGGAAGCTACTTGCCAGCCGCAGCTTGGAACACAGCGAGCTCTATGACCTTGTCAGTGATCCGCTGGAGACGAACGACGTGGCCGATGAGCAGCCGGCCGTTGTGGCCAGCCTGCTCGCCCAGCTTCAGGCTTGGCAGCAGACACTTCCCTCAGCACCAGCGGGGCCCGTCTTCAGCCAGCTTCGCCAACAGCAGAACCCCTGATGGCCGCGGGGGCAGCGACCGGAACCGAGGCTGCCGTGTCGCTCGAGATGGTGGCCGTCGTGCCGTTAGCCGGCAAGGGCAGAGCGGACATCGAGGGCGAGCACGTCGAGCAGCTGCTCGTCGGACATCTCGGTGAGGAGCGTTTCCCCGGCGGCGGTTGGGCCCAGGATCTGATCGGCGAGCTGCTGCTTGTGGCGGAGCATCTCGTCGATTCGCTCCTCGACGGTGCCGCGGCAGACGAAAGCGTGAACGAGGACGTTCTTCTTCCGTCTTCGCTGAGTTGGATGTCGCCACCGCAGTTCGGACACTCCAGCGGAAACTCCTTTTCGGCCGGTTTGCGGCTGCTACGACGCCCCGATGATTTTCGGCCGCTCAAGCGGCAAGTATCAGAAGTTCTGCTGCCATATTGTCTCGAAAACGGATAATTTGCGACACGTTTTCTGGACGTGTCACCGCCAGCGACCTATCCTCACGACATGTCGCAAAAATCCAGTTTCGGCAACACTTCTGAACGACCAGCGTGGCGGCCGGACGTGCCGCACAACGATCTGCCGCTCATCCCGCCGCCTATCGACCTGGAAACGAGGCCAGTTTTGAAGCGGTGCATCGGTGCCCGCGTTGCCTTGGCCGAACTGAAACAGGCCGCTTCGCTGCTCCCGAACCCGACGATCCTCATCAACACGCTGCCGCTGCTCGAGGCACAGGCGAGTTCGGAAATCGAGCATATCGTCACCACCACGGACAGGCTTTTTCGCTTCGCTGGGGGCGGCAACGCAGCTGATCCGCCCACAAAAGAGGCGTTGCGGTATCGCTACGCTCTCCTCGACGGGTTCGCCACGCTACCGGCTCGGCCGCTCTGTACGGCAACAGCGGAACTCATCTGCAGCCGCATCAAAGACACCGCCGTTCAGGTGCGGCGCGTGCCCGGTACGGCCCTCGCCAACGACGCCACGGCCGAGGTTATCTACACGCCCCCTGAAGGTGAGGACCGAATCCGCGGTCTGCTTGCCAACTGGGAGCGGTTCCTGCATGGGGAAGACGGCGCCGGAGACATCGACCCGCTCGTCCGCATGGCCGTGGCTCACTACCAGTTCGAGGCCATCCATCCATTTTCTGATGGCAATGGTCGCACGGGCCGCGTGCTGAACAGCCTGTTTCTCGTTGAACAGCAGCTTCTCCCGCTGCCCATTCTCTATCTGAGCCGATTTATCATCGCCCGCAAGGCCGACTACTACGGGCTCCTCCTCCGCGTAACCCGCGACGCGGC
>CALCGM010000172.1 GCA_937900985.1 uncultured Planctomycetaceae bacterium
GCGCCCTCGCAGCAGGCAAGGCTGCGAGAGACCTCGTAGTGGAAATCGACGTGGCCCGGCGTGTCGATCAGGTTGAGCTCGTAGAGCTCGCCCTTGTGGCGATACTCCATCCGCACCGCTCGGGCCTTGATCGTGATGCCCCGCTGCCGCTCAAGCTCCATGTCGTCGAGCATCTGCTCTTTGAGCTGCCGCTTCTGCACGGTGCCGGTGTGCTCGAGCAGCCGGTCGGCGAGGGTGCTCTTGCCGTGGTCGATGTGGGCGACGATCGAGAAGTTGCGAATGTGCTGGCAGTCGAAGGGCATTGCTGAAGCCGTGGAGGCAAAGGGGCCGAAGAGTTGTCGAACTGGGCTAGCCGCTCCGCCGCCGGAAAGCCGCCCGGGCCAGTCCGGCAGCTCCGATGTAGCCGGCATCGCCGCCGAGGGCTGCGTAGTGAATCGTCGTCTCCCGGGCGAGCACAGGGAAGGCCCGTTCGCGAACTTCCTGACGAATTCGCTCCAGGAAGGCCTTTCCGACCGGATCTCCCTCGCCGTCGAAGGTCATCGCTCCACCAAAAACAACGCCCTCCGGGTCGATCACGTGCATCAGGTTGACTGTGCCGATGCCCATCCAGCGGGCGGCATCGAGGATCAGGTCCATCGCCAGCGGGTCTCCTCCTCGGGCCGCCTCCGCAATCAGGATGGGTGTCAGCTCAGCACCGCCTGCCACCGCGTCGGCGAGAGGGCCATCGGCGGCTGAGGCGAGCCGTTCGCGGGCGATCGTCACCAGCGAGGTGGCGCTCGCATAGGCCTCGAGGTGCCCACGCTGGCCGCAGGGGCAGTCACGGGCGGCATCGCTGGTGTCGACAATGATGTGGCCGCATTCGGTGGCGTGGCTGTGGTGGCCTTCGAGGCAGGCATCACCAATGATCACGCCACCGCCGATCCCCGTGCCAAGCGTCCAAAACACCATGCTGGCGAGGGCACGGCCCGAGCCGATCCAGTATTCGCCATAAGCCGCCGCCGTGGCATCGTTGGCAAACGTCACGGTGAGGCCACAGGCGTCGGCGACGCGATCTCGGATAGGGAAGCCTTCAAAGCCCGGCATGTTGCCTGTGTCGTGCAAGACGCCGGTCTGGAGGTTTTGCGGGCCGGGCGTTCCCAGGCCAACCGCAGCAATGTCGCTGCTGGCAAGTCCAGCACTCTCGCAGAGTGTGGCCACCATCCCACCAAGCCGACGAGCCACGTCGTCGGGGCCCCGATCGACGTGGCTCGGTTCGGAATGGTAGGCGACCGTGCGGCCGGCATCATCAACGATGCCAGCCTTCATGTTGGTGCCGCCAAGGTCGAGGCCGACAAACAGCGGCCTGGTTGCCTTGGCAGCCGACAACCATGTGGAGCGATCCGATGCGTCATGCATGAACGACTATCCGCACTCTCAAATCGCAGCGTTCCGGCAGATCGCTCAGCAAGCTTTCTCCGTCTGCCACCATCAGCTCTCTGCCGGCAGCCGGCTCGTCTCCACAGTGGGCGTGGGGCCGGTGCAGGCCTTCATAAACTCAACGAGATCGGCCTTCTCCTGATCGCTCAGGTTCAGCGGCCGAACCTTGTCGCTGAGGTGGGGGTTGGGATGCCCACCTTTGTTATACCACTCCACAACTTCCTCGAGCGTCTGCTGCGATCCGTCGTGCATGTAGGGGGCGGTCAGCAGCACGTTGCGGACCGTTGGGGTTTTGAAGGCTCCCGTGTCCTTCTCGTCGCCGGTCACGGCAAAGCGGCCGAGGTCTGGCGCCTCCTTTTCCATGCCAACGCCGAGGTTGTGATACTTCTCGTCGGCGAGGTTGGCACCGACGTGGCAGGCGGTGCAGTTGCCCTTCTCGGTAAAGAAGATGTCGCGGCC
>CALCGM010000173.1 GCA_937900985.1 uncultured Planctomycetaceae bacterium
ATGAGGGGGCACGAACAACCGTGGCTGAGGAATAGCCTTGCGGCGAGCGTTGCGTTCGCTGCCGTGTTCGTTGCGGCGGCTGCAGCTGCCAGCGAAGTCGGCTTCGAGCAGACCGCAGCAGATGTCTTCCTGCGGCGATGCGTGGAGTGTCATGCCGGGAGTGAGGCTGAGGGGGGGCTGGATCTGACAACGGCCGCGGGCCTCACGGCTGGCGGCGACAGCGGGCCGGCGGTGGTGCCCGGAGATGCCCAGGCCAGTTTTGTGCTCACACGGATCGTTGCCGGTGAGATGCCGCCGGAGAAGAACGGCCACGCTCAACGGCTGCCGCAGGCCGAGGTGGAGGCGGTGGCTGCCTGGATCGACGCCGGGGCAGCCTGGCCCGAGGGCCGCGTGCTCGATCTCTACGAGCGAACCACCGCAACCCGCGGCGGCCGCGACTGGTGGAGCCTCCAGCCGCTCGCCGCATCGCTTCCGCCTGCCGGCGAGGCCAGCAATCCGATCGACCGCTTCGTTGACGCGCGGCTGGCCGCAGCTGGCCTTGCGGCCGCCCCGGAGGCCGACCGCCGCACGCTCTTGCGGCGGCTCTCCTTTGATCTGATCGGCCTGCCCCCCTCCCCTGCCGAGCTCGAGGCCTTTGGGGCCGACCGCTCGCCGGATGCCTACGAGCGGCAGGTGGATCGTCTGCTCGCCTCGCCCCATTTTGGTGAGCGGCAGGCCCGGCACTGGCTCGACGTCGCCCGCTACGCCGAGACCAACGGCTACGAGCGAGATGCCGAGAAGCCGGGGGCCTGGCGGTATCGCGACTGGGTGGTGGAGGCGTTCAACAGCGACATGCCCTTCGACCGGTTTGTGGCCTGTCAGCTCGCTGGTGACGAAGTGGCCGACGCCGATGAGCAGTCGGTGATCGCCACAGGGTTTCTGCGGGTGGGCACCTGGGACGATGAGCCCAACGACGACCTCGAGTATCGCTACGAGCGGCTCGAAGACCTGGTGCACGCGACCAGCACGGCCTTCCTGGGGATGACGTTCAAGTGCGCCCGCTGCCACGACCACAAGTTTGATGCGATTACCCAGGAAGACTACTACCGCATGGCCGCCGCATTCTGGCCAGGGCCGGTGGCAGCGAGAGACCGGGCCTGGATGGGCGGTCCCACCGCGGCAGAACTTGGCTATGACGTGCTCGGCTGGACCGATATCACGACCGCTCCGGAGCCCCTGCGGCTGCTGGCCAAGGGCGACCCGCATCGGCCGCAGCATGAGGTGCCGGCGGGCTCGTTCTCCTGCGTGCCGGCGTCGTATGGGGATTTCGCTCCGCCGTCGCACGACGCACCGACAACCGGCCGCCGCCTTCAGCTCGCCCGCTGGATCGCGTCGAGCGATAACCCACTCACGCCGCGGGTGATCGTCAACCGGCTCTGGCAGCATCACTTCGGCGTGGGGCTCTGCAGTGATCCCGACAACCTTGGCTTCAATGGGCCTCGGCCGACCCACCCTGAGCTGCTCGACTGGCTGGCCCGCGAGGCCATCGATGGGGGCTGGCATCTCAAGCGGCTGCACCGGCTGATGGTGACCAGCGACGCCTATCGGCGGGCCTCGCTGCATCCCGATCCGGCGGCTGTTGCGAAGGCCGATCCCGACAACACGCTCTTGTCGCATGCCCGCCGCCGCCGGCTGGATGCGGAGAGCCTGCGGGATGCAATGCTGGTGGCCAGCGGTGAGCTTGACCGCCGCATCGGAGGCGCGAGTTTTCGGCAGCCGATCTCCAGCGAGGCGCTCGAAGGCCTCTCGATGAAGGGCGGGGCCTACACGCCCTCACCGCCGGCCGACTGCCTCCGCCGCAGCCTCTATATGTTTTCCAAACGCGGCCTGATCGTGCCGATGATGACCACCTTTGATCAGTGCGACACCACCATGCCGACCGGCCGCCGCGAGGTGTCGATCGTGCCCACGCAGGCGCTGACCCTGCTCAACAACGCCTGGGTGGGCGAGCGGGCAGATGCCTGTGCCGCGTCGGTGCTGATGGATGCCAGCGGCCGTGAGCAGCGGGTCGAGCTGGCCTGGCAGCGGGCCCTCGGCCGCATGCCATCGGCCGCGGAACGCTCAGCGGCAGCGGCCCATGTTGAAGCGATGGCGGTGGAAGGCGATGAGCAGGCGGCGTGGGCGTCGCTGTGCCTCGTGCTCTTCAACACCAATGAGTTTGTGTTTGTGGACTGAACGGTCGCCGGAAGACGCCGTCCTTGTGAGAGGAGATCGAGAGTGGGCAGCACGCACGGTCGCGGAGATGCGTTTCCCTGTGGGCTCTCGCGACGAGAAGCGCTCTGGGAGATGGGGGGTGGCTTTGCGGGCCTTGCGCTGGCAAGCCTGCTGGAGCGGGATCGTTTCTGGGCCAGGGCCGCCGGGGCGGCAGAGCCCACGGATCGCGTGGAGGAGAGCCCCTTTGCTCCCCGCGCTCCGCATCTGCCCACCACCGTGAAGAGCTGCATCTTCCTCTTGATGAATGGAGCGCCCAGCCAGGTCGACACCTTCGACCCCAAGCCGGCGCTGGAAAAATACGCTGGTCAGCCGCTGCCGCCCGACAAGGAGTTCATCAACTCCGGCGGTCGAGCGATGGGCCTGCTGACGCCTGCCTGCCGGCCCTTCGAGCGGTGCGGCGAGAGCGGGCTGCCGATCTCGGGCTTTTTCCCGCATCTCAAGCAGCATGCCGACAAGCTGGCGGTGATCCGTTCGTGCCACACCGACACGCATGCCCACGGCTCGGCGCTGGTGCAGATGAACACCGGCAAGCCGATCATCGGCCGGCCCTCGCTCGGCAGCTGGGTGGTGTATGGCCTTGGCACCGAGAATCAAGACATGCCGGGCTACGTGGTGATGCTCGATAAACGCGGCGGGCCGATTGGCGGGCAGCCGAACTGGTCGAGTGGGTTCATGCCTGCTGGCCTGCAGGGAACGCTGTTTCGGCCGACAGGCAGCCCGATCCTCGACCTCGCCTCCGCGGGGCCGCTCGGCCGTGATGGGCAGCGACAGCAGCTCGACCTGCTGGCGAGGCTCAACGAGGAGCACCTGCGGGAGCGGGCTGGGGGGGAAGACCTCGCGGCCCGGGCGGCGAGCTACGAGCTGGCGTTTCGCATGCAGGCGGAGGCCCCCGAGGCGGTCGACCTGGCCCAGGAAACCGCTGGCACGCGAGCGGCCTACGGCGTCGATCAGGAGCCCACGGCGGAGTTTGGCCGCAACTGCCTGATTGCCCGACGGCTCGTCGAACGCGGCGTGCGGTTCGTGCAGCTCTATTCAGGGGGCGGGCATCTGGAAGAGACCTGGGATGCCCATGAGAGCGTGGAGAAGAACCACGGCCAGCATGCCGGCGAGACCGACCAGCCGATCGCGGCGCTGCTGAGCGATCTTGAGCAGCGGGGGCTGCTCGAGAGCACGCTCGTGGTCTGGGGCGGCGAGTTTGGGCGGATGCCCTTTAGCGAAGGCACGGGCAAGCCGGGCCGCAACCACAACCCCTACGGCTTCTCGATGTGGATGGCGGGCGGCGGCGTGAAGGGGGGGACGGCCTATGGGGCGACCGACGAGTTTGGCTTTGCGGCGGTCGAAAACCGGGTGCATGTCCACGACATTCATGCCACGATCCTGCACCTGATGGGCCTCGACCACACCCGACTGACCTGGTTCCATCAGGGCCGCGACGAGCGGCTGACCGACGTCTACGGCCGCGTGGTCCGCGACATCATCGGTTGAGGCGAGGGCCATCGTGAGCCGGTTCTTCGAGGCGGTTTTGCACACCAACCGTCTGGTGTGTGACACTACGACTCGTCAGGGGCGTGTGGCTCGTGTTTTCTTGTCCTGGTGGGGAGTCTGCGGATGTTGCGACGCGGTCTGTTTGCTTCGTGTGTGGTGGTTGGGGTGATGGCCTCGTGGTGCATCGCTGCTGAGCCCGTGCGGATGGGCTGCGGGATCATGACCTTCGACACGGTGCCGGGCTGGGGGCTTGATGCCGAAGGCCTGTCGCAGATCGGTCCGACCCATGGCAGCGTGGTGGTCGACAGCAAGGGGCAGGTCTACACGAGTTCCAACCTCGGGATCTTCGTGTTTTCGCCCGACGGCACGCTCGTGCGGCGGCATCTCGGTGACGACTACACGAGCCTGCACGACATGGAGATCCGCAGCGAAGAGGGCCGCGACTTCATCTATGGGGCCCGCAATGCCGCGGGCGAAGGGATCAAGATCGATGCGGAGACCGGCGGCGTGGTGCTGAAGCTCGGCATCCCGAGCAAGGAAGCCTGCGGCCTGGAGATCGCCAGCTGGGCGCCCACGGCGATCACGGTGGCTCCCAGCGGCGAGATCTATCTCTCCGATGGCTATGCGAGCAATCGCATCTTTCGTTTCGCCAAAGACGGCACCTACCTCTCGCACTTCGGCACGAAGGGCAACGGTCTGAAGGAGTTCAACACCGCGCACGGCATGACGCTCGACACCCGCTACGACCCACCCCGGCTGCTGATCTGCGACCGCAACCACGAGCCCAAGGGGCGGCTGCTGCACTACGACCTCGAGGGCACCTACATCGAGGAGGTGATCACCGGCCTGGGCATGCCGACCTCCGTCGCGATCCAGGGCGACTACGTCTCGGTGCCCGATCTGCACGGCCGCGTGGTGATCCTCAATAAGAACAACACGATCATGGCTGTGCTTGGCCACAATCCGGATCCCGAGCAAGGCGGCAGCTTCAACGTGCCGCAGGAACAGTGGCAGGAGGGCATCTTCAGCGGCACCCACGGCTCCTTCTGGGACGCCGACGGCAACCTCTACGTGCAAGACTGGAACGTCTCCGGGCGGATCATGAAGCTCCTCCGCGTTGACAGGGAACGCTCGCTGTAGGCCTG
>CALCGM010000174.1 GCA_937900985.1 uncultured Planctomycetaceae bacterium
GCAGCCCACTCTTTGAGGGCCGTGGCAGAGCGGGCGGGCAGGGGCTCGGGCATGGTCGTGCATCTTTCCGGATCGAAAGGGAGTGTTTGGGCCGCGTGCCCGCGTGGCAATGCAGAAGCAAGGAGCACACGAATCGCCTGTTTCCAGGGGTGAGTGTAGCCACAGCCACGGATCTGCTGGCCGTTCGTTGTCGGAATAGCCCGCCTCGCGGATACTTTCAGCGATGCATCGCGACGCGAACAAACCGAATGTTCCGCGAGCCGGCTCAGCCGCTGGCCGCCTCCCGCCCGGGCATAGGCTCGGTGGCTACGAGCTTCGCACGCTTCTCGGAAGCGGTGCGATGGCCGATGTGTATCTGGGGCTGCAGACGTCGCTCGGCCGGAAGGTGGCGGTGAAGGTGCTCCGGGAACCGGTCCACGGCCACCGTGAGAGTTCGGTCGAGCGGTTCATGCAGGAAGCTCGGGCGGCAGCATCGTTGGTGCACGGCAACATCGTGCAGATCTACGAGGTCGGCTGCGTCGACGACGTCCACTTTATCGCCGAAGAGTATGTCGCCGGCCCCACGCTCAAGCAGTGGCTGCACGAGCGGGGCACGCTCTCGCCGCCGCAGGCGGTGTCGGTGCTGGAGCAGGTGGCGGCCGCCCTCGATCGCGCCTGGCGTCAAAAGATCGTCCACCGGGACATCAAGCCGGAAAACCTGCTGGTGACGCCGGCCGGGGAAGTCAAAGTGGCCGACTTCGGCCTGGCCCGCATCACCCTCTCCGGAGAAGGCCTCGACCTGACGCACGAGGGCACGACCCTCGGCACACCGCTCTACATGAGCCCCGAGCAGGTCGAGGGCCGGGAGCTCGATTCCCGCAGCGATCTCTACTCGCTCGGGGCCACGCTCTACCACCTCATCGCGGGTCGGCCGCCCTTCGAAACCGGCAGCCCCCTGAGCGTGGCGCTCGCCCACGTGCGGGAAACCCCGAGGCCCTTGCAGCAGCTGCGGCCTGAGTTTCCCAAGGTGCTCACCGACCTGATTGATCAGCTGCTCGCCAAGAATCCCGCCGAGCGGTTCGCGGATCCCGCGGCGTTGCTTGAGGCCCTTCGGGCCACAGAGGAGGTCGCTGGCGGGGCAGGGCGGTCGATCATGGCGTCTCTGGCCTGGCAGGCTGATGGCAGGCCTGGCTGGAGCCCCGGGCAGGCCGCAGCGACGGCCGAGTCGTCGCAGGAGCTGCGGGCAGCCACAGGCCAGCTGGAGCAGGCGATGCTGGCAGCCCACGCCCGCGCGGCCTCCCATCGCCGCTTCTGGATGGGGGTGGCGCTTGCCGCAGCCGCCGCTTTTGCCCTTGGCAACACGGTCGGCAGAATCCGCACGAGCAAACCGTGGCTCAACCGGATCCTCAACAACAGCCGATAACTCTCGGCCGAGATTGAGGAGGGGCACCATCCCGCCCGGGCACTGCGGCGACGCGGGGCCGGCACCGCTTGACTCCCCTTCGCCGCCTGCTAGAAACAAATCAGAGGGCCCCCATCGTCTAGTGGCCCAGGACGTCGGATTCTCAGTCCGAAAACCGGGGTT
>CALCGM010000175.1 GCA_937900985.1 uncultured Planctomycetaceae bacterium
CGACAAGCTGCATGTCGGGATCGCCGACGGAAAACATCGCCCCGCCAAAACCACCGAGCGCAGGCACCGCCACCATCAGGGAGATCACGAACACGACACCTGTCGTGGCCAAGGCAATCCACCGGATCAGCTCCTCACGGGCCTTGGGAATGATCGGCAACGAGAGAACGAAGGCCACGATCGCTGGCAGAAAGAGGATCAGCGTGAGCGGCCAAAAGGCTGGTTGCGACATGAAAAGGATTCCGAACTGGCGGGCCTCGGGAGTGGCAAGCGGCTGGACAGCCCAGCCGGCGTGGGCAGCAGGGTCAGGGACTCGCGACCGTCGTGCTGAACATCATGCTTACCAGGAGGAAGATGGCCACCGTCCCGACGACGATGAACATCACGTATTGACGAAGTCGGCCTGTCTGGATGGACCGCAGACGCAGCCCCGTACTCCACGTGGCCGCGGCAAGGACATTGACCAGTCCGTCGACAAGCACACGATCCATCCAGGCATCCACCGCGGCAAGCTGCCGCGACGCCCAGGCAAAGAAATGGATAATGGAGTCGATGATCCCGCGATCGTTCGCCGAGGCGAGCGCCGCGATGCCGTGGGCGGGCTTGACGAAAATCCAGTCGTAGATCTCGTCGAAATACCACTTGTTTTCGAGGAAGGTGTGCACGGGCCGCAGCACCGTCGCGATTGCTGCTGGGTTGACGAGCCGCCACACATAGAAGGCAGCCGCCAGGAGCACACCAGCTGCTGCCGTCGCAAAGGCGGTGATCGTGGCGGTGAAGTGGATCGAATCGGCATGGCTCGCCGCCTCAGCTGGCACCGTCACGGCCGCGGTCAGCAGGCCACCGCCGGTCAGGCCGTCTGCCGTGCCCAGCGGCCTCGCCTGCTCAAGCAGATTGGCGACACCAAGCGGACCAAGCGACCATCCCGCAATCACGGCCATCACAGAGAGCACGACCAGTGGGGCGGTCATGACCGCCGGCGACTCATGCACATGCTCCGCGACATGCTCGTCGCGAGGCTCCCCGAGGAAGGTCATGAACCACAGACGGAACATGTAGAACGCGGTCAGGGCGGCACCACCAGCCGCCGCATACCAGAGCACGGCGTGCGATGGGTTCACCTGGCGAAACAGCAGAGCCTGGGCAAGGATCGAGTCTTTTGAGTAGTAGCCAGAAAAGCCGATCACAAACGGGACGCCAGCCCCAATGATCGCCAGACAGCCCGCCAGCATCGTCCAGCCCGTGTAGGGCATCTTCTTCAGCAAGCCGCCCATTCGACGCATGTCGTTGGTGTGACAGGCGTGGATCACCGAGCCCGAGCACATAAACAGCAGACTCTTGAAGAAGGCGTGCGTCACCAGATGAAAGAGGCCGGCGACCCAGCCACCAACTCCGAGGGCGAGCATCATGTAGCCCAGCTGGCTGACCGTCGAATAGGCAAGCACCCGTTTGATGTCGGTGCAGACCAGCGCAATCGTCGCCGCGATGAAGAGCGTGATCGCTCCGATGTAGGCAATCACCACAAGCACATCGGGCGTGAGCACCGGGTAGAACCGCCCGGTGAGGTAGACGCCAGCCGCCACCATCGTGGCCGAATGCACAAGGGCGGAGACGGGCGTCGGGCCTTCCATGGCATCTGGCAGCCAGACATGCAGCGGCACCTGGGCGCTCTTCCCCATGCAGCCACAAAAGATGCCCAGCCCGGCGACGACGAGCAGCCAGTTGCCCATGCCCATCGCTCGCCACTCGGAAACCTCACCGGCCACCTCAGCCGCAGCGGCCTCCGCAGAGCTGCCCGCAGCGATGGAGGCCACACGATCCGAAGCCGCAGCAACCACCATGCCGTCAGGAACCTGCAGGGCGTGGCCGTTTTCGGCTGGACGCACAAGAGAAAACAGGCCTGGCTGAACAACCTGATGACCGTCCGCGTCCACCGACACGGTGTCGCCAAAGTGCAGCGTTCCTAGCGAGCCCCAGAGGGCCATCAGCCCGATGAGCATGCCGAAGTCGCCGACACGATTGACGATGAACGCCTTGTTTGCCGCCGTCGAAGCACTCGTGCGCTCGAAAGAGAAGCCGATCAGAAACCACGAACAGATACCGACCAGCTCCCAGAAGACGAAAACCATCGCCAGATTTCCAGCGATCACGATCCCCAGCATGCTGAAACAAAACAGCGAGAGCCCCTGGAAAAATCTCGAATACCGCCCGGGGCGATGCAGGTGCCCACCCGACGCCAGCGTGACCTCATGATCCGTGATGTCGTGGAGTTCGTCATGCATGTAGCCGGTGGCGTAGACGTGAATGCAGGTTGCGATAAACGTCACCACCACAAACAGCAGCACCGTCAGGCTGTCGATGTACCAGCCGATCGAGAGCACAAGCGTCGGGCTGCGATACAGGGAATACCAGTCGCCTGAGTAGGCCGGCCTCTCAGAGGAATGCCCTGCGGTCGCGTGGGCCGCGTCGTCATGTTCATGCCCGCCTTCGCCTGCGGCATGCTGCTCAGCTGCAGCGGCATCGTCGGCAAACCGGGCAAACGTTGCCGGAACGCCACCGCTGCCGCGTGGCGGCGACCACGAGGAATGCTCCTCATGGCCCGCGTCGCCATGACCGGAGCCATGGTCGTCGCCGCCGTGAGCACCGTCGTGATGCTCACCTTCACCGTGCTCGGCACCGTGATGCTCGGCACCGTGATGATCAACGACCTGCGGCGGATGCGCCACCATCCAGGTGCCGAACGCAAAGAGGGAAAGTGCAAACGAGGCCCCAATCGCTGCGGTCGCCACCCAGGCCGAATTGCGGCCGTGGGGGCCCATCTTTGGGCCAAAAAACAGGATGGCCGCGAAAGACCCGAGGGGGATCAGCCACGCCAACCCCAACAGGGTTGAGAGCGTCGCGCCGAGATCGGATTGCACTTCCACGTCAGCCCCGCGTTTCTCTATCCGCCAGGATCGGCCCGAGGTCGCGATCCAGCTTGAGTTCCGTCTGCACCGGTTTTCAATCAGCCCTTGAGATCGTCTGCGCGGTCCACATCGACCGTCGCATGGTTGTTGTAGAAGTTGAGGGTGATCGCCAACGCCACGGCCGCCTCGGCCGCCGCCAGCAGAATCACAAACAACGCCATCAACTGGCCATCCAGCCCCAGGATCGACGCCTGCTCACCTCTGAGCACCGGCGAACCGAACGCCACAAAGTTGACGTTGGCTCCGTTGAGCACCAGCTCAATGCCCATCAGCACACCGAGCGCATTCCGCTTCACAACCATGCACACGATACCGGTCGTAAACAGGATCGCGCCAACGATGAGATAGTGACTCACCCCAACAGGATCGGAGAGCAGGTTCATCGCATTCCTCCCGTCGAGAGATCGGCACCCTGCCCGCCCGACGACTTCCGCCGCTTCGACCGTGCGAGATAGGCAGCCCCGACAAGCACCACGAGCAAGTGCACAGACACGATTTCAAAGGGCAGCAGATAGCCGCTGCGCACCTGGCCATCCTCTGGAGACTTCTCTCCACTGGCCACATCGCCGTCGACCCGGATGCCCACCAATGCCATCCCGAGCGGCGTTGCTGAGGGCTGCCCGGCTGCCAACGCCACGCCGCCCCCGCCCTCCGCCGCCGAACCCGACCAGGCTGGCCCCGAGAGAGCAGCCTGAATGAGCACCGCCAGCAGCGCTCCGCCCACGAGCCCAGCGAGCACCTTGTCGCGGACGGGCGTTTTGATCGACACAAACGGCTCCTGCGCTGTCAGCATCACGCCGAAAATCAGCAGCACCAGAGTACCGCCCACATAGATCATCAGCTGCATCGCACCGACAAACTCGGCACCCGCGAGGAAAAACAGCCCAGCCGTCGCCCCCAACGAGAGCACCAGATAGAAGGCCATTCTCACGACGTTGTCGGCGAGCACGACGGCCACCGCCAGGCAACAGGCGAGCAACGCAAAGAGCAGGAAGAAGAATCCATGCCAGTTGAGGCCACCCTCAGCGGCAGCGAGCACAGGCAGGAGCTGGGCGACGGAGCTACTCACTTCGATACCTCCGCGATCTCTGCCAGAGCAGGGGCGTCGTCAACAGGGGCATCGCTGACCGCCGTGCTCCGACCACCAGGCCCTTCCAGCCACCCCTCCCGAATCTCGCCCGGCCGACGCGACCCGTCGTCAAGATTCAGCACACCGCCGGGAAACACCCACAGCCAGGTCATCGCTCCGGCAAACATCACCGCAGCGATCGGCGTGCAGTATTTCAGGCAGGTGGTCATCACCTGGTCGATCCGCAGCCGTGGCAGCGTCCAGCGAATCCACATCATGATCAGCACGCCGAGCGTGGCTTTGCCGAGCAGGTTGGCCAAGCCAAGGAGCCGCACGATCGCCCCGGTCGACTCGCCCGTTCCATCGCTCAGCCCAAGGAGCGTGGCAATCGGAACCGGACCGTTCCAGCCACCCAAGAACAGCACCGCCGCCAAGCCACTCACCAGGAACATGGAGCTGTATTCGGCCATGAAGAAAAAGCTCCACCGCAGGCCGGAGTATTCGGTGTGGAAACCGGCGACCAGCTCACTTTCCGCCTCAGCCAGGTCGAACGGGGCCCGGTTCACGCTGGCCACCGCACAGGTCACATACACCCAAAACACCACAAACGTGAACGGGTCGTGGAAGAGGTACCAGTTGGTGAACCAGCCGGCCTGCTTCTCCGCGATGGTGACCAGGTCCATCGTGCCGGCGAGCATCACTGGCACCACGATGCACATGCCCAGCGGCACCTCGTAGCTCACCACCTGGGCTGCTTCCCGCATCGCCCCAAAAAGCGACCACTTCGATGCAGAGGCATACCCCGCGAGGATGACCCCAAACACCTCAAGGCCCAGCACGGCAACGACGTAGAAAACGCCGACATTCAGCCTCAGGCCAACCATGTCGAACGCAAACGGCAGGCCGATAAACGCGGCAAATGACGCACAAAAGCTGACGTAGGGAGCCACGCGAAAGAGCATGCCGTCGGCCCCTTCGGGCATCAGGTCTTCTTTCGCGAGCAGCTTGATGCCGTCGGCCAGCGACTGCAGCCAGCCGAAACTTCCACCCGTTCGCGTGGGGCCGAGACGATCCTGAATACGAGCTGAAACCTTCCGCTCAGCCCAGATGAAGACCAGCGCACCGCCAGCCATCAGGTTGAGAATCAGGACAGCCGAGAGGACCGCCAGCAGCGACCATGTCAGCCATCCCGGCAGCCCCACAGTCTGAATAAGGTACTCGGCCATTTCGGCTCACCAGCCTCCGCACGCGTCACGCACTCGCCAAAAACATGGCGAAATCCCTGTGTTGCGCGACTTCGTGAAATTTTGCACGAAGTCTGCACGAACTTGTCTCGGTTCTCAAGTGGGGGCCACGAAACCGGCCCCACGCCCCTATCGGTCAATCTCTCCCATCACGATGTCGAGGCTGCCGACGATCGCAGGCACGTCGGCAATCAAACAGCCGTGGCAGAGTTCTGCCAGAACGGAGAGGTTGGAAAACGAGCTGGAACGAGCCCGCACCCGCCACGGAATCGCCGATCCGTTGCCAATGAGATAGAAGCCCATCTGGCCCTTCGGGCATTCCGTCTCAAGATAGACGTCACCCGCGGGAATCTTTTCCGCCACCTTCACCGGCTCGCCCAACGGCCCTTTGCAGGCCGAATACTGGTCAATGGCCTGCCGCACCAGATCCATCGACTGGACCACTTCGAGCATCCGCACGAAGAATCGGTGCCAGCAGTCTCCGAGCACCGCGTCAGCGGGCACAGCGGGGTAGGCGTGGTCCCGCGGATAGTGGCCGTCTTTCATCACCGCCACTTCAAAGGCGTAGCCGTCGTACATCGCGGTGTAGATGGGCTCGCCATCGCGTCGCATGTCCTGATCCACGCCGCTGCCCCGCAGCACCGGGCCGGAGCATCCGTAGTTGATCGCCATGTCGGGCGAGAGCACACCGATGCCGGCGGTTCGCTTCACAAAAATGGCGTTTGTGGTCAGGAGGGCGTGATACTCGCGAATGATCGGCTCAAACTGCTCCAAAAACGCCTCACACCGCTCCAACCAGCCCGGAGGGAGGTCCGCGGTCAGCCCGCCGACGGTGATGTAGCTGTAGGTGAGCCGAGCGCCACACGCCTCTTCAAAGAGGTCGAGGATTTTTTCCCGCTCGCGAAACGCGTAGAGAAACGGACTGAACGTTCCCAGATCGAGGCCGTACGCCCCCATGCCCACGAGATGGCTGGCGATTCGCCCCATCTCGGAGATCAGCACCCGTAGATGCCGGGCCTTCTCGGTCACCTGCAACCGCATGAGCTTCTCGACGGCCAGCGACCAGCCGAGGTTCATGTTCATGCCGGCCAGATAGTCCATCCGGTCGGTGTAGGGGATGAACTGCCGGGCGGAAATGTTTTCGCCGATCTTCTCGGCACAGCGATGCAGATAGCCGATGTGTGGCTCAATCTCTGAAACGATCTCGCCGTCGGTCCGCAGCACGAGCCGCAGCACACCGTGCGTGCTGGGGTGCTGTGGCCCCATGTTGACGAGCATCTCATCGGTCCGCACATCGAACTCGATGATACGAGGATCGTCATCGATGACCTGTGACATGCTGTTGTGTCCTTTTGCCGATATCGTGAATCAAGCCGATCAACCGACGCAGAGATCGCGATGGGCGGGCCTACCTGCCTCGGATGCCGTGGTAATCCAGCGGCATCTCATAGTCCTTGCGGAGTGGAAACCCTTCCCAGTCTTCCGGGCAGAGGATCCGACGCAGGTCGGGATGCCCGACAAAGACGACTCCTGAGAGGTCATACACCTCCCGTTCGTGCCAGTCGGCCGTCCGCCAGATCCCCGCGACACTCGCCACCTCAGGAGGCACTCCGGGCTGATCGTCCTTCCACCGCGGGAGCTTGGTTTTGAGCACCAGGCTCACCCGAGCACGCGTGCTCCAGAGGTGGTAGACGAGTTCGAGATGCGGATCCCACCCAGCCTTCGCCGCCTTTTTCGGGTCGGGCTCAAACCAGTCGACCGCGGTGATGCACTGCAGCGAGTCGAAGCCCGTCTCGGGCGAATCGTGCAGCCAGCGACACACATCCGCAACCGCGGCGGGGGCCACCTCCACCCAGGGGTCGATCGCTTCGAGGTTCGTCCCAACAACCCCGCCAGGAACGGCTGCCTCGAGCGACTCGAGGAACGCAGGGCCTCGCATGTTCTTATCTCCCATCACCTGTTGTGTTTCGCACGCGACCCCCGTCGGCAACCGCACAGACGCGGCTGCCTCACACGAGCCAGACCGCACCATCTGCGGCCCTAGGCCGAGAGCACCGACGACGCCGACGGCCCCTCAGCCCGCTGCGGTGCCGGTATCGGAATCGGCGTGCGGCCGCGAGCCGCCGAGACCGCTCGCACCCAGTCAAGATCCCCGCGGTACCAGACGTAGGCAAAACCGATCAGCAGCACCGCATAAAACACAACCATGTCTGATATCGCGGTCCGTGCAAGCAGACTGCCAAACCGCTGCACAGCCCAGTGGCCCTCCCGCTCAGGCACTCCCCGCAGAGACTCCTGCAGCACTGCCGCCTGACGCGGTGGCACGGAAAACACGGGCACAACCGGGGCTTGGAAGCCCAACTCACGGAAGAGCCCGGTGCCGGCAGGCGACAAGGCAAGCCCGCCAGCGTTCGCGGGAATCGCCACGTCCGCCGTCGAGGCATCGCTCTCGGCGGCAGCTTCTTCGCTAGCGGGACCACCCTCGGCGTCGCTCAGATCGCCCGCCACAGCGACCACGCTGACGAGCCCGGGGTCTGTCAGCTGCGTCGCCTTCCCAAAGACCGTGGCCCAAGGAAAGAAGAGGGCGACTTCGACATCAAAAATGATGAAGAGCAGAGCCACCACGTAAAACCGCAAGTCGAACTGCACGAAGCTTGAGCCAATCGCAGGCTCGCCGCACTCATACACCTCGAGCTTCTCGGTGTTGGGCACGTTTGGCCGGACCAGCCAGCCAACAATCAGATTCACCGCGAGAAAAACCGCTCCCACAGCAACGAAGAGAGCGAGATAGCCTGCGATCAAAACCGGGTCCACCACGCCATCAGCCTCCCACACGCCGCAGTCGGTTCAGTCTCATCCACAGATTTCCACGGGGCGGTTTCATTGATTCGGACCGCCATGCACAGGCTCAACGATCACTTTGGCAGCCGCCACCGCCGTCGGATTGAGCGTCGATCGCCCCCACGCCACGTCGACGGGAAGCCTGGCAAAGTCAACGATCGTGCCGTCCCGGCTGTAGCAGCTCAGGTCATGCGACGACCCCATAAAAATGCAGTCGACTGGGCAGGGCTCGACGCACAAAGCACAAAACATGCACTTCGAGTAGTCGATCGTAAAACCGCTGACCTGAAAGCCTTTCCCGCCCTGCACCCGCTCTTTACCGATGTAGATGCAGTCAACAGGGCATGCCTTCGCGCACTGGTCGCAGGCGATGCAGGTAGTCAGGTCATAGCGATGAAAGCCACGGTAGCGGGCGGCCACGGGAACCGGCAGCTCGGGATACTCGAAGTGCTCTGTGAAGGTCCGCCGGTCCCGATTGTAGGTGCTGCCAAAGACCCGCAGCGTCACGAAAAGACCTTCCGCGACCGTCGAAATCGCCGAAAACAAGTTGCGAAACCAGACCCTCATGCGTCGCGACCGTGAAAGGGGTGTGAGAGGGCGTGCCGGCGGAGACTGCAACCGCGCGAGCACTTGAAAAAGCCGGGGGCAGTATAGCGCACCTCCGCGAGGTCACAAGACGCCTCTCGGCGTCTCGGCCCCAGACCGCACCTCAGAAGGGTGCCGGAGAGTTGACGAGCAACGGTAAATCCGTACATTGGAAAGACGCAACGGACTCCACTTATGCTCGTTCTTTCGAGAAAAAAAGACGAGAGCATCGTCATCAACGACGACATCACAATCGTCGTCGTGGAAATTCGTGGCGATAAGGTGCGGCTGGGAATCGAGGCGCCCAAGGAAGTTCCGGTGCACCGCCGCGAGGTCTTCGAGTCCATCGTGGAGGTTCCCGTGGCCTCGAGCGGCACGTCCGTGACCGCACCTCCCGACGATCCGGTGACGGCGACGAGCGTCCCTTCTCCGAGCACCCGCCCGCCGAAGGGGGTCGCCGAGGAAACCTGCGAGCCATCGGGGCAGGCAACGCCCGGAGACGGTATCTCGTTTTCTGAGCCCGAATCCGCGAAGAATTCGGCGAAAGGCGACATCCCGGCAGCCACCTCGCGGGTCGTCAAGCCGCGATAGCAGGGCGGCTCCCTCTCTCTGCAACGGGCACCTCGTTGGCAATCGCCCTCGAAAAAGCCGCGAGCAGCGGATGCTCTTCTTCTTTCCGCGGAGTCGGCTAGGATACAAGGGCGGCCCCGTCGTCTAGTGGTTAGGACACCGCCCTTTCAAGGCGGTAACACGGGTTCGAGTCCCGTCGGGGTCATGGCCGCTCGCCTTTGACGGCTGTCGCTTGGTCGTTTTCCGGGCGGCGGCCTTGCTTCAACATGGTGAGGAGTGCGATGGCACGGCCAGACGGTGAGCACGACGCGGCATACGACGCGGTTCTTTTTGTCTCATTCGGCGGCCCAGAGGGGCCTGACGACGTGATGCCCTTCCTGGAGAATGTTCTCCGAGGAAGAAACGTGCCCCGCGAGCGGATGCTGGAGGTTGCCGAACACTACCAGCACTTTGGGGGCGTCAGCCCGATCAACGCCCAGAATCGCGACCTTCTCGAAGCCCTGCGAGCCGAACTCAAAGCGCACGGCCCAGATATCCCCATCTATTGGGGCAACCGCAACTGGAACCCGCTGCTGACCGACACGCTTCGGGAGATGTCTGCGGCGGGCGTGCGACGGGCGATTGCGTTCGTCACCAGCGGCTTCAGCTGCTACTCAGGCTGCCGGCAATACCGGGAAAACATCGCCGCAGCCTGCGAACCGCTCGGCGACGCGGCGCCTGCGGTCGACAAAATCAGGGTTTTCTTCAACCATCCGGGGTTCATCCACCCGATGGCCCGCAACCTGCTGGCGGCGCTCGAGCGGTTTCCGGCCACGGTCTCGCGGAGCGATGTAGCCGTGCTGTTCACTGCTCACAGCATCCCCCTCTCGATGGCAGACACCTCTCGCTACGTGCCTCAGCTGGAGGAAGCGTCGCGGCTTGTCGCAGAGCGGGCGGGGGTCTCCAACTGGCAGCTCGTGTATCAGAGCCGCAGTGGCCCCCCCACCCAGCCCTGGCTGGAGCCAGATGTCTGCGATGCCATTCGTGAGCGTGTCGAAGCTGGCTGTCGACAGGTGGTGCTCGTGCCGATCGGCTTCATTTCCGACCACATGGAGGTTCTCTACGATCTCGATGAGGAGGCTGCCGTTCTCTGCCAGGAGCTGGGCGTGACCATGCATCGAGCGGCCACGGTCGGCACAGACCCCGAGTTTGTGAGCATGATTCGAGAACTGATTGCCGAACGCGTCTGGAGCCTGCCCGAACGGCCTGCGATTGGCGTTCTCCCAGCCAACCACGACGTGTGCCCGCTCGACTGCTGCCCGGCTCCGGCCCGCAGGCCCGCAGCGGCGGCGCCTCCGCCCGCATGAGTGCGGCAGCAGCCCCCTCCGCGGCGACCGGTCGGGCGGCCGCAGGCAACCGCCCCGGCGAGCTTGTTGTGCTCACGCACGGCTTCATGGCCAACCGCTGGCTCTTGGTGCTGCTGTCCAACCGTCTCCGCAGGCAAGGCTGGGCCACCTCGATCTGGGGATACCCGAGCCTGATGCCCTCGGTGCTCGAACACGGCGAGCGATTCGCACGACGGCTCGCCGAACTCGAGGCTACCCCATCAATCACCCGAATCCACGTCGTTGCCCACAGCATGGGCGGGATCGTCACCCGAGCCGCGCTCTGCCACGGAACGCCGGCGAAGTTCGGGCGGCTTGTGATGCTCGCCCCCCCCAACCGTGGTTCGTTTGTGGCCACAGCCACAGCAGGCCTGATGGGCTCTGTGCTGCGACCGGTGGCTGAACTGACGACGCACGCCGAGAGCCTCGTCAACAGACTTGAAGAACCCGTCGGCATTGACGTGGGGGTGATTGCCGCCGGGCTCGACCAGCTGGTCTCGCTCGACAGCACCCGGCTGTCGATTCCGCACAGCCACACGGTCATTCCCTGCATGCACTCAAGCCTGCTCTTCCGTCGCGATGCCGCCCGGCTGACGGGCCACTTCCTCCAGTACGGCTCGTTTGCAGCCCCCCAATCCCCGTAGCCACATTGGCCACATTGGCAGGCCTCAGGAGGCCCTGTTGCCATGATGCCCCACCCAGTGAGTCTGACAGCCCCGCCAACCATGAGCCGGCTTGGGCTCGGCTGCTGGCCACTCGCCGGCATGACCCGCCACGGCATCACCCGCGACGATGCGATCGCCACCGTGGCAGCAGCGATTGACGCGGGCATCACCCACCTCGACACCGCCTACTGCTACGGCGAACAGGGCGAAAGCGAGCGGGCGATCCGCTCAGCCATGGAGGGCCGTCCTCGCGAATCCGTTTTCCTGGCGAGCAAGTGCGGGATTCACTGGGAGGCAGGCAGGCAGCAGACCGTTGACGGCTCGCCGACGCGGCTCGTCGCCGAGGCCGAGGAAAGCCTGCGTCGGCTCGGCACGGATCACCTCGACCTGCTCTACCTGCACGCCCCCGACCCGTCCATTCCGATCGAAGAGTCGGCTGGCGCCCTCGCTCAGCTCGTCACAGCCGGAAAAACACGGTCGGTCGGCTGTTCCAATGTCTCACTGGAACAGCTGCAGCAGTTTGCCGCAGCCTGCCCGACTTCCGCCTGCCAAATGCCCTACAACATGCTGCAGCGGAGCCTGGAAGAGCGTTTTCTTCCCTGGTGTCAGCTGCATGCAATCGGCCTGGTGGTCTACTGGCCGCTGATGAAGGGCCTGCTCGCGGGCACGATGGCACGCGACCGCCAGTTCCCCCAGTCAGACAGCCGCCACAAGTATCCGATGTTTCAGGGCGAGGAGTTTCAGCGGAATCTCGATTTCGTTGACGCCCTTGCGGCGATCGCCACTCGGCTGGAGACCACGATTCCGGCGGTCGTGCTCTCCTGGACCATGCAGCGGCCCGGAATCTCCAGCGTGCTCTTTGGAGCCACGATGCCGAGCCAGGTCAGCGCGAATGTGCCAGCCCTCACCTGCACCCTCGACGCCCCTGCCCTTGCCGCCGTCGATGAGGCCTACCGAGCACGAGGACCGGTCGCGGGCCGACGAGCTGTCCGGTAGCCGCTGGACGCGGGCTCGCTGTCCGTGGAAAAAGCCATCTCTGGCTTTTTCCACTCAGGCGACGGCCAAAAAAGCCGAGGTTTCTGGGCGTCGCCGGTCGCCCATCCTGCGGCGGCAGACGCGTTCCACCGTCTGCTAGCGAACGCTCGCCGCGACGCTGACATACGACTGCTGGACCTTCAGGCACGCCTGCCGAAACGGCTCGGGCCTTCGCACGCCCGCCAGTCGAAAGGTTTCAATCGCCCCGAGGCGAAAGACGAGGTCGCCAGCGGGATACCACTCCTGGCCTGGCTTCACCTCCACCTCGATCGTGTCAAAGCGGTCGAAATCGACGTACTGCTCAACCTTCCATGAAATGCCCCGGTCGATGGTCACCCGCCGATTGGTGAGGCGATATCGCGTGATCGCCCAGGGCAGCCGCATCGTCAGATAGAGCATCAACA
The DNA here is from genome assembly GCA_937900985.1 of uncultured Planctomycetaceae bacterium. Classification (GTDB taxonomy): domain Bacteria; phylum Planctomycetota; class Planctomycetia; order Pirellulales; family UBA1268; genus M30B53. Next base: position 12,744 of record CALCGM010000175.1, read on the forward strand.
TCACCGGTATGCTTGCCAGAGCGATCAGATTGCCCACGGTGACCGGCCAAACCCCGACGTCGGTCAGATAGAGACGCCCGAAGAACTGCCCGCTGGGAGCTGCCGCAACCGACGGCCACACGGACATGATCGTCGTCTCCGCCGTTGCCGGAGGCACCACACCGGCAATGCAGCTTCGCTCGTGCGATGGAGCAGCCTGGACCCCTGAAACGGCCAGCGAAGCAGCAGTCATTCTTGGTTCTCCTCCACACAGTCCGCCGAGCACAACACAGCCGTCAACGACGACCGTAGATCCCTCAGGCACAATGTAGCGTGGCCCCCTCGAAGTGGAAGGGGCCAGGCTCCATCGCCCCGCAAAGCCCAATGGGGAAGACGACAACCATCAGCGCAAAAAAAACCCTGGCGGGGCCTTGTCCAAGCCCCACCAGGGTCACATGTTCCAACAGTTCCGGTAGCCTGCGATTTCCTTTCGGAAACCGCTGATCTCTTTCAGGGCACGGACCGTCTCCACAATCTTTTGATCCTCGAAGCCGTCCCTCCGCATGCTGCCAAACAGCAATGCTGCGAGCAGACACAAAGGCAAGCATCCGAGGCGACCAGTTGCTGCACCACCGAAGCGATGCACCAACATAGGTCAATATCCTTTAGAAAGGAGGTGATCCAGCCGC